>NZ_JBEYXP010000053.1:0-89093 GCF_040704615.1 Streptomyces sp. NPDC046862
GCCACGGGGCTCCGCCCCGGACCCCGTTTCGGGGGCCAGCCCCCGGACCCCCGCTCCTCAAACCGTCAGGCCGATGCGGAGGCTGGGGTCGCAGCCCCCAGGAGACGCGAACGGACAGGGGCGTCAGACTGCGAGCGTCGCGAGGAAGTCCGTGCAGGCGCGGGCACAGTCGCGGCAGGCCTTGGCGCTGTCCTCGGCGCCGGGGTCGGTGTCGAAGGCATGGGCGCACTCCAGGCAGACCTCACGGCACCACTCCACCTGGGCCCGGAGGGCGGCCTCGTCCTGGTGGGCCTGCTCGGAAAGCACCCGGCACGTCGCGTCGCACACCTCCGCGCACATGATGCCCTTGCGCCGCACACGTTCCTGATCCATGGGCCCGTCCGGATCGGCGAGGCTCGCGCGCAGGGCGCACGCCCGCGCACATTCCGTGCACGCCTGTGCGCACGCGAAGCGGTCCTCGAGGAACCGGAAGAGCTCCTGCTGAGAAGTCGTCGTCGATGTCACACCGGGCGGGTAGCCGAGCGGAAACTCGTCAAACCCGGCCGCGGAACTGGCACGGGGCGGGCATCGGGTGGGCACGGAGGCAGGCATGGGAGGCCGCCCCGTCTGCCGTCGCCGCCCACCGCCCACCGCCCACCGCCCACCGCCGCCCGTGTTTCCCCCGCCGCACGCCCGGGCACCCGTGCGCCTCCCGGATCGCGGGGAGGACGACCGAACGCAGGACGTGCGGAATCCGTGCGCCGAGCCGGTTCGCCGATGCCCACGAGGGTATTCATCACATATGAGCCACATAGGTACGGAATGGGTGCATATTGCCGCAGGGGGAAGCGCACTGGTCGGCCTCTGGTCGGTCATCATGGGCGTGCTCGTCGTGGCGCTGCTGGGCGGCGCCTTCTGGATGGGCAACCGTGTACGCAGCCGTGAGCCGCGTCGGCCGAGCCCGGAGGAGCAGCCCCGGCTGCCCGAGGGTGGTCCGGTCCATGAGGAGCAGCACAACCTCGAGCCCGACGAGATCCCCCGGAGCGATCTGCGGCTCACGCCCTACCAGGTACACGGCAACCTGGGCTCCCGGCCGAGCGAGTCCAAGGAGCGGTCGCGCTGGAGCAAGGGCGGCAGTGGCTCCTTCGGGAGCGGCGGCCTGGGCGCCCACTGAGGTGGCCGGAGAGCGCAGCCGACGAAACGTGCCCAGCCACAGACGCGCACGCCGCGATTTCGCCGCACCCCCGCACCATGACCGCGCCCAGGGAGGGTGAGAAACATGGCCCAGCGCACCGCGCTGCCGCTGCCCGACTACGACCATCTGCCGATCGGCGGTCTGGAGAGCCGCGTCCGCGCGCTCACCGCCGACGAGGTGGAGCAACTGCTCGCCTACGAGCGTGCCCACGCCGATCGCGTCCAGGTGACCGAACTACTGTCGGCCCGCTTGGAGCAGCTGCACTCCGGCGCCGAGCCGACCTCGGGCGACCCCGGCGCCGTACGCCCGGAAGAGTCCGGGCGGCCCCGTGCGGGTTCGCCCGTGTCCCCGGCGACGTCACCGGAGCCCCACAGCCCGCCGCCGCACGGCACTCCCGACCAGCGCGGTCGACCGAAGGGCAATCGCACCGCCTAGACCGCTTAGACCGTCCAGACCGTCCAGACCGTCCAGACCGTCCAGACGGAAGGCTGGTCCGTACTCACCCGCGTCTCTCAGCGCTCGCGCAGTGGGCGAGCGCTGACTCGAGATCGGCGCCGCGCGGCCGGTTGAACGGCAGTCTGCCGAGCACGAACGCCATGCCGCAGGTGTCGCTGAGCGCCGAGCAGGCCAGGCCGCCCGCGACCGCGGCCGCCAGCAGCTGGAAGGCCGGGGGGACGACCGCGCCGAGTCCGAGGCCGAGCAGGACGATCACGCCGGCGGTGAACCGGACCCGGCGTTCCATACCCCGCAAGGCGCGGGCCGCCGCCTCCGGCCGGTGGAGTTCGTCGAGGGGGATGTTCAGAGCGCCGGGCAGAGGGCCGGAGGCGTACTCGGCCGGGGTGCGGATGTCGATCACGGTCAGCTGGGACAGCTGGGCACGGGCCTCGATGACGTCGAGGGCGATCGGGCTGGTCACGGGTGTCACCCTTGTCCTTCGACGGGACCCTGAAGCGGGAGTACATTACCCCCAGGGGTATTTCCCTGGTTTTCTTCGAGGGAGTTGATCGTGGAGCTGGATCTCGCGGGCGCCGAGCTTCGAGCAGTGCTCAACCGGCTGCGCCGGGCTCAGGGCCAGATCTCCGGGGTGATCCGGATGATCGAGGAGGGCCGCGACTGCGAGGAGGTCGTCACCCAGCTCGCCGCCGCGTCACGGGCCCTCGACAGGGCGGGGTTCGCGATCATCGCCACCGGTCTGCAGCAGTGCCTGACGGACATCGACGGCAGCGAGAAGCCCGAGGAGGACCGCGACGCGATGCGGGCGCGACTGGAGAAGCTGTTCCTGTCGCTGGCCTGAGGCCACTGAGCCGGCCGGTGAGCCGTCGGGGCACCTGCAGCGCTGTTCCGCTGGTTCACACGGCCACATCGATCAGCATGAACACGGCCACCGCCAGCAGCACGCCCGCGAAGATCCGCTGGAGCAGGCCCCCGGAGACACGGGCGCTGAGCCGCTTCCCGTCCCACGCGCCGAGCACGGCGGCTCCCGCGAAGGGGGCCACGACCGCCCAGTCCAGTCCGTGCACCGTACCCGTGCGGGCCGCGAGCGCCGCGAGCGAGTTGACCGTGATGACGAGCAGGCTGGTGCCCACCGCCACCCGCATCCGCAGCCCGAGGACGCCCACCAGCGCCGGTACGGCGAGGAAGCCGCCCCCGACGCCCAGGAGCCCGGTGACCGCGCCGAGTCCGGCGCCGGCCGCGGCGGCCCTTCCGGGGCGTACCGGGGTGTCGCCGTCGGCAACGGCACGGCGTCTCAGCATCCGCAGCGCCGCCAGGGCCGCGAGAACGCCGAAGGCACCGGTCAGCACGGCTTCCGGAACGTCGGCCGCGAGGATCCCGGCGAGCATGGCCGGGACGATCCCCGCCAGGGCGAAGAGGCTTCCCGTGCGCCAGTGGACGTTGCCCTCGCGGGCGTGCGCGGCCAGACCGGTCGCGGAGGTGACGGTGACGATGACCAGGCTCGCGGTGGTGGCGGTGACCGGGGTGAAGCCGAGCAGGTAGATCAGGGCGGGCACGGCCAGCACGCTGCCGCCGCCCCCGAGCGCGCCGAGCGTCAGTCCTATGACGCCGCCGGCCGACAGGGCCAGGACGGTCACGCGGTACTCCTGTCATGTCTGAGGACCAGGGGCGGAAGGCGGCGCGCGGGTGCGAGGGCGGGCGCGGATGCGGGTCGTTCGGGGCGCGGCTCACCCGGTCGGCACGGTGAGTCCGGCCTCCGTGGCCGCGGCGAACCCGTCGTCGATCGCGACGACCTCCCGCCCGGCCGCGTCCAGCAGCGACGCCGCGATCGCCGCGCGCAGGCCGCTCGCGCAGTGGACCCAGACCTCTCCGGCGGGAACGTCGTCAAGTCGCTTGTACAGCTGGTGGATCGGGACGTGTACTGAGCCCTCGATGTACCTGTCCGCACGCTCGGAGTCGCGGCGGACGTCGAGGACGACCACGTCGTCACCGCGGCGTTTCGCGAGGTCCGCGAAGGTGGCGCGGGGGAAGGAGGCGGGCGTCTCGCCGTCCCGGATCCAGGATTCGGGTCCGCCTACGGCCGCGGCGGCCGGGCGGTCGATCCCGACGCGCGTCAACTCGCGCTGCGTGGTGGCAAGTTGCTCGGGCGATTCGGCGAGCAGGGTCACCGGCTTGCCCCAGGGGATCAGCCAGGCCAGATAGGTGGCGACCATGCCGTCGGCCTCGAAGTTGAACGATCCCGCCACGTGGCCCTCGGCGAAGGCGACACGGCTCCGCAGGTCCACCACCCACTCCCCCGCGGCCAGCCGGGCGGCGATCGCGTCGGCGTCGGCGACCGCGGGAGGGGTCAGGTCGATCTGGGCGGGACCGGCGGCATTGGCGGGACCCATGTGCGCGTAGTACGCGGGCACGTCCTCCAGGCCGGCGAGCAGCTCGGCGACGAAGGTGTCCACGTCCTGCACGAGAGCCGGGTTGCCGGACTTCTCCTTGCCAATGGTGGTGTGGTCGCCCTCGGAGTGCCCTCCGGAGGTGCAGAAGCTGCCGAATCCGTGCGTAGGCAGGACGGGTGTCTCGTCGGGCAGCTCCTCGGCGAGCCGGTGCGCGGAGGTGTGCTGGGCGCGCGCGAGCCGCTCGGTCAGGCGCGGTTCGACGAGGTCCGGGCGGCCGACGGAGCCGAGGAGCAGGGAGCCGCCGGTGAAGACGGCGACGGCCGCTCCGGCCTCCTGGAGCGCGTACGAGGTGTGGTGCGGGGTGTGCCCCGGCGTGGCTATGGCACGCAGTGTGAGGCCTGAGTCGATCTCCACCGTGTCGCCGTCGCGCACCGCGGTCCGCTCGAAGGCAACGTCCGCCGCGGCGGGCACCAGATAGGCGGCCCCGGTGACGCGGGCCAGTTCCAGACCGCCGCTGACGTAGTCGTTGTGGATGTGCGTCTCGACCACGTGGGAGATGCGCACCCCGCGCCGTACGGCCGCCGCGATCACCTGGTCGAGATCCCTCGGCGGGTCGACGGCGACAGCCGTGTGCGCACCGCCGGCGAGATAGCTGCGGTTGCCGAGCCCTGTCAGCTCAATGGTGTCGACGAAGAACACCTGCGCACTCCCTTCACGGATCATGAGCAATTACCCCGGGGGGTATGTGGCGACCCTAACACGGTTACCCCCGGGGGTATTTTCGAGGTTGTACGGCTCTCCGGGAAGAGCACGTTCGGACACGTGCGTGCCGCAGGCGTGGGCTTCCGTCGTGCTCCGGGTACCCCGGTGGGACGGGATGTCCCGGAGCTCGTACGGCCTGCGGAAACGAGGCGAGGCGGACGGGCTCGTGGTGAGCCCGTCCGCCTCGTCGTCGGAGCGTGTGTCTTCGGAGCGTGTGTTGCCGGAACGTGTGTTGCCGGAGCGTGTGCCGTGGGCGCCGTCAGGCGTCCGGCTCCTCCCGTCTCATCGGGGGCTCGGCGGGCGTGGGGGCGGGCGGGCCGAAGAGCACGGCCCGGGCCACCTCCGGGGCGAACAGGGCGCTCATCGGCTCGCTCAGCGACAGGGCCGAGCGGAAGGCGTTGCCCACCACGGGGTCGCCGGGGGACCGTTCCTGCAGACGCCGCATGTACCAGGCGACAGGCCGGTCCACCGCCCGCGAGCCGAGTGCGTTCCCGATGGCACCCGGCATGTTCTTGTCCGAGCCGGCCGAGATGTCCCAGGCCTGCCGGGATGCCGCGAGAAGGGCACTCTGCACCCGGTGTGTCGTCGGGGTGCGGCGCTCATCGGCGAGGGCGTCGCGCAGGGCCACGGCGGTCATCGCGGCGACGGCCATGCCCTGGCCGTAGATCGGGTTGAACGTGCACAGCGCGTCCCCGGTGGCCAGGAAGCCCGCGGGGCGCCGGCCGGGCAGGTCGTAGCGGCGCCGTACGTTGGCCGTGCTGCGGAACCCGAACACCGGTGACTGCGGCTCGGCTTCGCGCATCCAACGGTGCACGAAGGGGTGCGGCAGCCGCTTCGCGTACGCCACGTACTCGTCCTCGTTCGTGGGCGGCTCGTCGCCGCGCAGGCCCGAGAAAGTGGCCAGATGGTTACCGTCCTCCAGGGGCAGGACGACTACTCCGTAGACCTGGGCGGGATTGGGGACGATGTAGAGGCCGCGCGTCTCCGCGCCCAGGGTGCCGTCGGTGTCGCGGTAGACCCGTGAGGCGTAGGCGAGTCCGGTGTCGATGGTCTCCTCGTGCGGGGCTTCCGCGCCGATCGCGACGAGCCACCGCGGGGCCTTCGTACCGCGCCCGGAGGCGTCCACGACCAGGTCCGCCGCCAGCGGGCGTTCCTCCTTGCGGGCGTCGTCTCCGCGTTCGCGCACCAGCACGCCCCTCACCCGCGACGCGTCGCCGAGCAGCCCGACGACGTCGGTCGACTCCAGCGTGGTGACGGCCGGGTTGGCGAGCACGCGCCGCCGAACCAGTTCCTCGACCTGCAGGCGCGAGCCGGTGAAGATGTGCGTCGATGCCGTGGTGCGCCGGATCCAGCGTCCGATCTGCCACTGCACCATGTCGCTCGGCATCCCGAGGCGGGGTGCGCCCGCCGCGCGCAGCTCGTCCGTGAACCCCGGCAGCAGTACGTCCAGGGCCCGTTGCCCGGCGTCGAGCAGGGCGTGCGGGTGACGGCTCTGCGGCACCCCGGGGCGCTGACCGGCGCCCTCGGGGTACCGGTCGCGCTCGACGATCGTCACCCGGTCGGCGTGTTCGGCGAGGACGTGGGCGGCGAGCAGGCCCGCGATACTGCCTCCCACGACGACCGCATGACGCCCAGCCGAGCTGCTCCGCCCCCAACTGCCCGTTCCTTGCGCAGAGTTCACGTTGTCTTCGCTCCCCTGATCCATCACCGTCGATGCCGACGGTCCAGTCTCCCGCGCGCGAGATGTGGTTGATCGGATTCCGGCCCGGTTCGCGGGGCGCATCGGGGCGGATCCGCGCCGGGCACGACATCGCGTCCGCCCCCTCACCGCCCCTTGTTGCCTGCCTCGCCTTTGCCCGCCGGGTCCTTGCCTGCCTGGTCCTTGCCTGCCGGGTCCTTGCCTGCCCAGTCCTTGTCGGCCGAGCCCTTGCCCGCGTCTCCGACTCCGTCCCCGCGGTCGGAGCTGTCGGGCCACACCCCCACGTGGTCCGGTTCGGCGGTGAGGCGCACCCGTCCGCGCAGGCCGTAGCGGTCCACGTACTCGCGGGGCAGCTGGAGGCGGCCGGCACGGTCCAGCACGGTGTACTCCTCGGCGGACGTGCCCCCGGGGCCGCGCAGGGTCTCCGTCGACGTGCGGCCGTCGCGGATGCGGATCGTGCGGCGGACCTGCCCGGAGACGAGCGGGTCGTGGGTGACGACGAGGACGGTGGCGCCGAGTTCCTCGTTGGCGCGGCGGAGCGCGGCGAACACGTCCTCGCCACTGGCGGTGTCGAGTTCGCCCGTGGGTTCGTCGGCGAGCAGCACGCGCGGCGCGTTGGCCGTGGCGACCGCGACGGCGACACGCTGCTGCTCGCCGCCGGAGAGTTCGGCGGGACGCCGGTCGCGGCAGTGGGCGACGCCCAGCACGTCGAGGAGTTCCGTGGCGCGCGTGGCCCGTTCGCGGCGCGGCACGCGCGTGTACTTCATGGGCAGCGCCACGTTCTCCAGGGCGGTGAGGTAGGGCAGCAGGTTGCGGCCCGTCTGCTGCCACACGAAGCCGACGGTGTGCCGGCGGTAGCCGAGGCGTTCGCGCCGCCCCATGGCGAGCAGGTCGTGTCCGGCGACCCTGGCCCGGCCCGCGGTGGGCAGGTCGAGGCCGGAGAGGATGGACAGCAGCGTCGACTTGCCGGAGCCGGACGCCCCGACGAGCGCCACGCACTCGCCCTCCTCGACGACGAGGTCGAGCCCCTGGAGGGCCTGTACCTCGACCTCCTCGGTGCGGTAGACGCGGACCAGGTTGTCGCAGACGACGAGTCCGTCCCCGTCGTCGACGCGCGGGCGGCGCGCGTCGCGGGCCCGCTCCTCCAGGACGCGCAGGTCGCTCTCGTGGGGCTCGGTCACCGCTCCTCCAGACTGGTGTTCCTGATCTCCGGTCACCGTTCCTCCGTGAGGCGCAGGACCGCGCCGAGGCCGCGGCGTCGGCCGATCCAGGTCTCCACGGCCACCGCGGCGACCACGAGCACGCCGAGGCCGGCGCCCAGGGCGGCGGTCAGCAGCAGGTCGGGATGAGGGGTGGGCGCGGTGGGGCCGCCGGTGAACTCCCGCAGATCCAGGGCGGATCCGAGGAGCACGGGCAGCGTCAGGCCCAGTGCGGTGCCGCCCACCAGCGCCGCGAGCACCATCGGCAGCAACTGCACCAGATGCAGTGCCGACGTGGCGCGCCCGCCCAGGCCGAGGGTGCGCAGATAGGAGGCGGTGCGGCCGCGTTCGGGCGCGGACAGCAGCAGGTCGAGGACGAGGGCCAGCAGGGCGAGGATCACGGCGAGCGCGGTGCACGCGGTGTGCGCGGTCCTCAGGACGCCGATCATGCCGTCGGTGTCGGCGTCGGCCACCTCCTCGGCGCGCAGGCGCAGTTCACCGACCGCGGTCTCGGCGGCGGCGCGCGGCACGAGGGCCCGCAGTTTCTCCGCGTCCAGCCGCGGGCCGTACAGCAGGAGCGCGGACTCCTCGAAGTCGTTTCCCTCGAAGGCGCCGAGTTCGCGGTTGTCGGTGAGCAGCAGCCGGTCCCGGGGCGTGGTGGCGCTGCGGACGGGGCCGAGCGCCGGGTCCTGGAGCACGTCGTCGGGGAGGGCGCCGACGACGCGCAGGCGCAGGGTGCGGGCGTGCGAGGTGATGGTCAGCAGATCGCCGGCCCGGGCGCCGGTGGCGAGGACCCGAATGTCCTTGCTGTCGTCGCGTGCTCCTCCGGTGAGCCCGGCGGCGTCGAGCGCGCGTGCCGCGGCCGAGTCGGGTGCGGCCTTGCGGAGTACGGCGCCGTCGACGCCGACGAGGCTCGCGATGCCGTACCGCTCGCCGCTGGTTCCGCTCGTCGGGTCGACGCGCAACTGGCGCACCCTGACCGTGTCGCGCACCCCGTCGACGCGGGGCAGGAGTGCGGCCATGCCGGGGTTGCGTTCCGCGCCGCGGAAGGACGCGTCGGCTCCGACCTGCCAGGCGGCTGCCTCCCGGCGCCCGTCCGCGAGCGTCCCGGCGACCAGCCCGCCGAACACCGCTCCGGCCAGTGTCACCACCAGGACGAGCAGCGCGAGCGCCCGGGCCGGGGCGTCCTTCGCGGCGCGGGAGAGCGCGACGACCGCCACGACACCGCGCCGCCGTGCGGACCAGCGCGCCAGGAGCCGTACCGGCAGCGGGTAGCAGCGCACGAGGACGGCTACGGTGACGAGCCCCAGCAGGGCGGGGACTGCGGCGAGCAGCGGGTCGGGCCCGGCGGCCTCCGTCGTGCCCCGGGACCGCAGCGCGGCCACGCCGGCCGCGGCGAGCAGCAGCACCGTCGCCTCGGCCACGATCCTGCGGCCCGCCGCGCGCGGGGCGGGTTCGTGGCGGAGGGTGGTGGCGCCGTCGCGCAGGGCGTGCCAGGTGAGTGCGGGAAGGAGCAGCCAGACGAGCAGGGCGACGAGCAGCCCGTAACGGTAGGCGGGGGACGCCTCAGGAAGGGACCATGCCGTCAGGAGGCCCGCGGCGAGCCCGAGCAGCACGGCGGGCGCGGTCTGCGCGGCCCGGGTCAGCGCGATCCCGGTCGCGGAGGCACCGCGGGCACGCTGGAGCCGGTGGGCGGCGAGGCGGCGGCGCACCGCGAGGAGGGCGGTGACGACGGTGGCGAGCAGCCCGACCGCGATCAGGGACGCGAGCGCGAAGGAGATCACGGTACGGCCCTGCCGCCACTGCGGGGCGAACTCGCCGAGCACGTCGGGGAGT
This sequence comes from Streptomyces sp. NPDC046862, assembly GCF_040704615.1. Taxonomy (NCBI): domain Bacteria; kingdom Bacillati; phylum Actinomycetota; class Actinomycetes; order Kitasatosporales; family Streptomycetaceae; genus Streptomyces; species Streptomyces sp. NPDC046862. The sequence continues at coordinate 9,514 of NZ_JBEYXP010000053.1, forward strand.
CGGGTGTTGTACTGCAGTGCGGAGGACGGGTGCGGGCCGATCTGGCAGGCCATGCTCAGTCCGACGGCGCCGCAGTAGCCGTCGCGCGCGTCCTGCGGGTACTGGTAGAGCAACCGCCCGAGGTCGGCCTGTCCCCGGTCGTCGGCGAACCGCGCGGCGGTGCGCGCGTCGAGGTCGAGGCGTATGCCCCAGGTCACGGTGAGCGTGGCCTCGGCCTGCGTCTGGAGGGTGGTGACGGTGCGCGGGGCGACGAGGGCGCGGGCCTCCCAGCCGAGCCCCGAGTCGTTGTCGGTCGGGTACTGGGCGGGGCGGGCCAGCTGGGGCAGTTCGCGTACGAGGCGGTCCCCGCGTGCGGTGCGCTCGACGCCGGTGGCTTCGGCCGTGCTGTCGCCGCCCGCCCGGAAGAACCCCACCACGACGACGGTGTCGTGCACTTTCCCCAACGCGCGTGGCTCGATGGGCAGTCGCTGCCCGAGCCGCAGTTTGAGCGCGTCGCGGGTGCGGGTGGACACGGCGATCTCCAGCGCCTCGGCGTCCGGGCCGGGGGGCCGTCCTTCGGCGTAGGCGGCGCGGCCGGGTGCGTCGGAGGCGTACACCAGGCCCAGGCCGACCTCTCCGGCGGCCGTTCTGGTGCGGACGAGGGGCACTTCGACGCGGGTGGAGTCGTGGACGAGGCTGCCGTCGAGGGCGCCGGGTACGGCGTCGCGGATCGCCGCGGTGACGGGGCGCAGGTCCTCGTCGAGGTCCCCGGCCGGGGTGCCCTGGACCGCCGGGTCGAACGCCGCACTGAGCTGGATTCCGGGTTCGGCGCGCTGTTCGACCTCCAGCCGTGAGGCGAGTGCCTGCCCCGCGAACCGGTCGAGGATCACCGGACTCGCGGCGGCGATCGCGGTGAGCAGTGCCGTCAGGACCATGAGGCAGGCCAGGAGGGGCAGTTCGGCCCGTGCCTCGCGCAGGGCGGCGGGGGCGGGCCGCCGTGTCGGGCGCCTCATCGGCCCTCCCTCGGGCGCGGCAACCGAGGCGTCCACGGTCCTGTCCCGAGCGCGGCATCCGGTCGCCACATCGGCCCAGTCCCGGGCACGGCACGTCGCCGCGTCGGCCTACCCCAGCGCGCAGCACCCGATCGCGCCATCGGTCTTGTCCCGTGCGCCGCACCCGGCCGCGCCATCGGTCTTCTCCCGTGCACAGCACACGATCGCGCCATCGGCTTTCTCCCGTGCGCCGCACCCGGCCGCGCCATCGGTCTTCTCCCGTGCGCCGCACACGATCGCGTCATCGGTCCTCCCCCGCCCGCAGCACCCGCGCCAGGTCGACCCGCCCCAGGAACCTGGCGGTGACGGACACGACCGCGCAGATCACGAGGGTCGTCGCGCCCGCGGTGAGGACCACGCGCACCCACGGCACGTCGGTGAGCAGTCCGGGGTAGACCGGCCGGCCGGTGTCGTCGACGGTGACCACCGGCATGATCAGCGCGGCCAGCGCGGTGCCCAGCAGGGTGCCGAGCACGGCCGCGACGCCGGCGAGGACGAGCTGTTCGGTCCACAGGTACGCGGCGAGTTGGCCGCGTCGTACGCCAAGTGCCCGCAGCAGCGCGAACTCGCCCGCCCTCGCGCGGGCCGAGAGCGCCGTGTGCAGCGTGAAGCCGACGACCGCGAACGCCGGCGCGAGCAGCAGGCACAGCGTGAGCGCGCCGCGCGCGCCCTGCCGGAGCGGATCGGCGGCCAGCAGGGCCCGCGCGTGGGGCACGTCGACGGCCGTGCCGAGGCGCGGGTCGGCCCGGACGGCGCGCAGCGCGGCGGTGGCGTCCCCGTGGTCGGCCGCGACCCACCAGGCGGTCTCGACGCCGGGCAGCACGCCGTCGAACGCCAACTGGGCGGCCATCGCCCCGGAGTCGACGAGCATCCGAGGGTGGTCCCGTTCGCCGCCCGGCACGGCGTCGATCTCCCCGACGACCTTGATACGGGCCATGCCGCCACCGGCGCGCCGGAACGTGACCGTGTCGCCGACACGGACCACTCCGGAGTTCAGCAGCGAGCGATCGGCGAGGGCGGGCGCGGCCGGGCGGCCCTTGGCGCGGTCCGTGCCGAGGCGCAGGTTCCAGGTCGGGTACTTGACCGAGACGTCGGGGCCCCGCAGCACCGCGTCCAGGAGAGTGCCGGGGCCGGGGCGGTCGGCGCAGAGCACGGGTCCCGGGGCGCGCCCGGTCCGCCTGCCCGGCTTGGCGTCCGGGCACCCCGCGACGCGCAGGTCGGGGGTGTCGGCGCGCAGGTCGTGCCAGGTGGCGGGACGGGTGAGGCCGGGTACGCGGTCGACGGTGAGGCGGTAGGTGCGCCGTACGCTCTCGCCCTTCATGCTGACGCCGAGTTGGACGACGCGCAGGCCGTCGCCGCGGGCCGGGACCTTCAGCCGGACCGTGCGGGCCTTGCCGCCGGTGTCGTCGAGGGCCACCCCACTGGTGTGGGTGAGGCCGTCGGCGTCGACGAAGTACACCGAGAGGCGGACGGGTGCGGGGATGCCGGGTCCGTCGGCGGACAGGCGGACGCGGAGCGGGAGTTCGCGCGGGGCGCCGTCGAGGGGCAGTCCGTAGTCGGGGACGTTCCGGCCGAGGGGGGCGACGAGGTCGGGTACGGGTCGGTCGGCGAGGTCGGGGCGCAGGGCGGGTGCGGGGCCGCGCGCGGTGTCGATCCCGGTGACGGTGATCCAGCTCTGGCCGATGTAGCCGTTGGTGTCGACGACGGGGGTGACGGACCGGGCGCCGGGCAACGCGGTGTACGCCGTGCGCCGTTCACCGGTCGCGAGCCGGTCGCTCGGCTCGATTCTCAGGTCGGAACCCACTTGGAAGACCGCCTGGTCGTGGTCGCCGCGGTCGAGGATGGCGAGCGCGGTGCTGCTGAGCGCGGCGACGGCCAGGGCCAGCGTCACCAGCAGCGCGGGCCCGGCGTGCCGTGCCGCGCGCCGCCCGATCTGCCAGGCGCCCAGGGGCAGCACGAGTCCGGTGCCGCGCCGTGCGAGGGGGTCGGTGAAGCGGGCGAGCAGGGGCAGGGCCCGCAGCGCGAGGAGAGCGGCGGCGCAGGTCATCGCGACGGGGGCGAGCACCAGTACGGGATCGACGCCGCCGTCGGTGACCGGGGAGCGGTACTGCCGCAGCTGGAGCCAGCCGAGCACGGCGACGGCCGCGAGCGCCAGGTCGGCGCCCAGCCGCTGGGCTCCCGCGAACCGGCCGAGCCGAAGCCGGAGCCGGCGCACCGCCTGCCGGTCCCGCACGGTCCGTACGGTGGGCAGCAGCAGGGAGACGCCGTGCACGACGACGGCCAGGAGTGCCGCCGCCCAGCCCACCGCCAGGGTCCCCGTCGCGGGCACGTCACCGGGGATCAGCCCGGCCCGGTCGAGCACGCGCAGCAGCGGACCGGCGAGGAAGGGCGCGGAGAGTCCCGCGGGTACGGCGACCGCCGCCCACTGAGCCACCGTCGCCGAGGCCAGCCGTGGTGTTCCGGCGCCGCGCGCGGCCAGCAGCGCCAGTTCGGGGCGGCGGTGCTCGGCGATCTGGCGCGCGGTCAGCACGAGGGCGGCCGCGGCCAGGGCGGCCAGCAGGGTCGCCGGGACGTAGAGGCCGGCCCGGGCCACGGCGATGGGGGTCGTCAGGGCGTCGAGTGCGTCGTCCAGCTGTGATTCGACGCTCAGTCCGTCCGCCGGCCGCGTACCGCGGAAGACGGAGAGCGATGCGTCGCTGCCGCCGAACGCGTCGGCGCGCCGCTCCAGTGGCCGGATGTCGGCGAGACCCAGCCTGTCGGCGTCCGGTACGGCGAGCCAGAGCGCGTCGGCGTCCCGGGCCAGGGACGGGGTCGCGGTCAGTGCCGCCCGTGGCACCAGGGCGATGGACTCGGAGTTCCCGAGGGCGCTGCTCAGGTTCGCCCAGACGGCCGGGCTGCGGCCGTCCGTCCGGTACAGGCCGGTCACCCGTATCCGGATCTGCGTTCCGTCGTTCGCCTGGACCCGCAACTCGTCGCCGGGCCGCACCCCGAGGCGCGCGGCGTACACGTCGGTGAGCGCGGTCTCAGCGGTGCCCGCGTCCCCGGTCGTGCGCGGCCAGTGTCCCGCCACCAGCCGGGCGTGCCGGGACTGCTCCTGGAGGGCGACCAGGGACACGCCGGCGTCGTCGCGCTGCCGCCCGCCCGCTTCGGTGACCGCGAGCTGGGCGGAGCGGCTGTCCGGGGACCGGAGCGCGGACCAGGTGTGATGCGGTACGCCCCCGAACGTGCGGTCGACGGCGGCCCGTACGAGACCGTCCAGGCTCCCGTCGTCACCCGACTCGTTGTCGCGCGACCCGTACTGCCCGGAGACCTCGATCACGGCCTCGGGGTCGCTCGCGAGCCGCCGTTGCACCCCGCCCTCGACGGCCTTCTCGGTGAGGGCGGCCAGCGCGGCCAGGACGGTCGCGGCAAGCAGCACGGCGAGCCCCGCGGCGCCGAGCACCAGGGCGTGGTGCCCGGTTCCCCGTAACGCGGCAGGCGTACGTCTCCCGCTCAAGCCAGTGGTCTCCCCCCGTGCGAACGGCACAGTATGGGCACGACCCGGCGGCGCTGGCAATCATGGAAACCGGTCAGCCTTGCTGGACGGGTACGACGACCAGTTCGGCGACATTGACGTGCGCGGGAGCCGCGACTGCGAAGGCGATGGTCTCGGCGATGTCGTCGGCGGACAGCGGGCGCAGAGAATTGCGCATGCCCGCGAGGGAGGTCCGCATGTCCTCGTCCCGCATGTCGTCGCCGAGTTCGGTGACGGTGACGCCTGGCTCCACGTTCTTCACGCGGACGCCGCGGGGTCCGAGTTCGGCACGCAGGTTGCGGGTGAGGTGGGCGACGGCGGCCTTGGTCGCGCTGTAGACCGACCAGTTGGGGTAGAGGAGGTGCCCGGCCACCGAGCCGACGTGGACGAGGTCCGCCGGGCCGCCCTCGGCCGCGGCGGTGACCAGGTCGGCGGTGAAGGCGCGGGCCGTGTGCAGCAGACCGCGCAGGTTGACGTCGATCATGCGGTCCCACTCGTCGGTCTCCGCGGTGACGAAGGGGGCGCCGAGCATCACTCCGGCGTTGGCCACCACGAGGTCGACGTTGCCGAGGGCCGAGGTGACGGTGCGGGCGGCGGCCGCGATGCTCTCCGGGTCGGCCATGTCCGCGGCGACGGGCAGGACACGGCCGCCGGCCGTGGGGAGGAGTTCGCCGGCCAGGTCCTTCAGGCGGTCCTCGCGGCGGCTCAGCAGGGCCACGCTCGCCCCGTCGGCGACCAGCCGGCGGGCGGTGGCCGCGCCGATGCCGCTGGAGGCGCCCGTGACGACCGCGGTCCGGCCGTCCAGGGGGCGGCGGTTGGGGGCGTCGTTGTGGTTCGTGCTCAGGTGGGTGTGCTGGTTCATGAACACCACCGTGGTGGTTGTCAGCAGGGGCGACCAGGCTGTGCCGCACCCTGGGAGTGGTGAACGTAGGAGTGGCGCGGCCACCTTCGGCACTCCCGGGCGCGCGGGAGTTCTCCCCGGGCCGGGAGCGTGTCGCGTCGAACACCGTCGCCGTGACGGCCTGACCACCCACTTCACAGAAATCTTCGAAGTACGGCAGAACAATTGACGTGCTCGCGGCACACCCCTACCTTCTGATCGATTCGCCGAACTCCGTTCGAAATACCGGCCATTTCCCCGGTTGCCGCACGTTTCCCCCCATCCCCCGCACGTCCCTTGGAGACCAGATGAGCGCAAGACCCCAGCCGGACCCCCACCCGGCCCCCCAGCCGTCGCGCCGGCTCTTCCTCGGCATGGCCGCCGCGACTCCCCTGGCCATGACCGGGGTGATGAGCCTCGGCGCGGGCACCGCCCATGCCGCCGACTCGGCCTACGTGATGGTCTACTTCACGGAGTCGACCAGCCTCGGGGCCGGCACCGACTACGGTCTCCACCTCGCGGTCAGCCCCGACGCGCTGAACTGGACGCCGCTGAACCAGAACAACCCCGTCGCCACCCCCACGGCGGGCGCGCTCGGCCTGCGCGACCCCTTCGTCATGCGCAAGCAGGACGGCACCTTCGTCGTCATCGCCACCGACCTCAAGGGCACCGACTGGAGCTACAACAGCCAGTACATCCATGTCTGGGACTCCGTGGACCTGCGCACCTTCACCGGCTACCGCCGCCTCAAGCTGCACGACATGGCCACCCACAGCTGGGCTCCCGAGGCGTTCTGGGACGCCGGGCGCCGACAGTATGCGGTCATCTACTCATCGGTGAACTCCAGCGGCCACAACGTGATCATGGTGAACTACACCAGCGACTTCGTCACGGCCTCCGCCCCACAGGTCTTCTTCGACCCGGGTTACGACGTCATCGACGGCAACATGACCGTCGGCGTGAACGGCGTCAACTACCTCCACTTCAAGAAGAACCAGACCCTGGTGGCCGCACGCTCCACCTCACTCAACCCGGGGAGTTTCACCGAGTTCAGCACCGGTGTCGCGCACGGCGGCACCGAGGCACCCGAGGTCATCAAGTCCCTCACGTCGAACACCTGGTACCTGTGGGGAGACACCTACACCCCGAACGGCGTCTTCTACGCGTGGCAGACGTCCGACCTCGCGTCCGGCACCTGGACCGCCCTCGACCAGAAGACCTACACGCAGCCGGTCAACTCCAAGCACTGCGGCATCGCGACGATCAGCAGCACCGAGTACAACAACCTGCTCGCCAAGTGGGGCGCACCGGCCTGGAACCGGCTCAAGTCCTACAACTATCCGGCGCGGTACGTCCGTCACGCGAACTTCGTCGGCCGCATCGACACCTATCCGTTCGACCTGTACACCGACTCCCAGTGGAAGCTCGTCCCCGGTCTCGCCGACAGCTCCGCCGTGTCCTTCCAGTCGGTCAACTACCCCACCCGCTACCTGCGGCACTACAACTACGAGCTGCGCCTCGACGTGAGCGACGGCACGTCGACGTTCGCGGCGGACGCGACCTTCTACCGCACGGCGGGCCTCGCGGATTCCGGCTGGGCGTCCTTCCGCTCGTACAACAACCCGACCCGCTACATCCGGCACTCCGACTACGCCCTGCGCATCGACCCGGTCTCCACGGCCACCGAGCGACAGGACGCTACCTTCCGCGTCGGTTACTGACGGTCGTCCACCGGGCCGAGCGGCAGCCCCGTGTAGTTCTCGGCCAGCTCGGCCGCGGCGTGCTCGGAGGTCGCGACGCGGTCGAGCTGGGAGAGCTGGAGCTTCGTCTCGAACGGTGACTGCTCCGGGTCGGCGTGGAGGGTCGTCGTCATGAAGTACGAGAAGTGCTCGGCGCGCCACACCCGGCGCAGGCAGGTGTCGGAGTAGGAGTCGAGCAGGTCGGTCGAGCCCGTGTCCTTGAAGTGCGCGAAGGCGCGGGCCAGGACGATGACGTCGGCGGCGGCCAGGTTGAGGCCCTTGGCTCCGGTGGGCGGCACGATGTGGGCGGCGTCGCCGGCCAGGAAGACCCGGCCGCACCGCATCGGCTCCGTGACGTGGCTGCGCATCGGCAGCACCGCCTTGGAGGTGACGGTGCCGCGCTTGAGCCGCCATTCGGGGTTCGCGTCGAGCGCGAAGCGGGCGTCCAGCTCGTCCCAGATCCGCTCGTCGGACCAGTCGGCCGGATCCGTGCCGTTCGGCACCTGGAGGTAGAGCCGGCTGACGGACTCCGAACGCATGCTGGCCAGGGCGAAGCCGCGCTCGGAGTGGGCGTAGATCAGTTCGTGGTAGACGGGCGGGGCGTCGGCGAGGATGCCCAGCCAGGAGTACGGGTAGGTCCGCTCGTACGTCGTGCGCACGCCCTCGGGGACGGCGTCCCGGGTCACGCCGTGGAAGCCGTCGCAGCCGACCACGTAGTCGCAGGTCAGCGTCTGCTCGCGGCCTTCATGGGTGTAACGGATCACGGGGCGGTCGGTGTCGGCGCCCTCCACCGCGTGCACCTCCGCCTCGAAGTGCAGCGGGCCGCCGTCGGCGAGTTGGAGGGCGATGAGGTCCTTCACCACCTCGGTCTGGGCGTAGACCCACACCCGGCGCCCGCCGGTCAGCGCGGGGAAGTCGACCCGGTGGGCGCGGCGGCCGTAGCGCAGCTCGATGCCGTCGTGGGGCATGCCCTCGCGGTCCAGCCGCTCCCCCGCGCCCGCGGCGCGCAGGACGTCCACGGTGGCCTGCTCCAGGATCCCCGCCCGCTGCCGTTGCTCGACGTACGCCCGGTCGCGGCTCTCCAGAACGACGCTGTCGATCCCGGCGTTGTGCAGCAGGCGGGCGAGCAGCAGCCCGGACGGGCCGCCGCCGACGATCCCGACGGTCGTGTGCATGAACTTCTCCTCGTCGTCGAGGACGGGCCCGCGCCCGTGATGACCCCGGGACACGAACGGGTGCGCCTTCTCATTGTGGCCTCACCTGACTGGTCACCCATCAAGGCTTCCGTTCGCCAGGTGAAACTTGCTTCACTTATTTGCCCTGAGTCTGCGCCCCCGCTCGTCCCCTGTCAACGTCCTGCGGCCCCGACGGCCCCCAGGAAGTGGAACCCGGGCCGTGGGTGCATCAGGAAGTCGTGGTGGGAGATGTTCCACGCGTACGCCCCCGCCAGGGCGAACGCCACCCGGTCCCCCGCCCGCAGCCCCGGGGCGTGGACGTGCCGGGCGAGGACGTCCTTCGGGGTGCACAGCTGACCGGTGAGCGTGACGCGGTCGCCGCCCGCCGCCGGGCGCGGCCAGGGGTGGGGCCAGCCGTCCACCTCCAGCACCGAGCAGGGCTGGTCGTGCCCCTTGGTCGCGGGAGTGCGCAGATGGTGCGTGCCACCGCGGACGACCGCGAACTCCTCGCCGTGGCTGTGCTTCACGTCCAGCACCTCGGTGGCGTACCAGCCGCAGTACGCCGTGAGGGCACGGCCGGGTTCGATGCGCAGGGTCAGGTCCGGGTACTCGTCGGCCAAACGGGCGAGGCCCGCGCCGTACGCCGCCCAGTCGAAGCGGCTCCCGGGGCGTGCGTAGTCCACGCTCATGCCGCCGCCCACGTTGACCTCGCCGATCGGGACGCCGAGTTCCGCCGCCCAGGTCACGACGGCTCGGGCCACCGCGAGGAGGTCGGGGGCGTCGAGTCCGCTGGCCAAGTGGGCGTGGATGCCCCGGAGTTCGAGGTGCGGGTGGGTGCCGTCCGTGAGGGCGCGGAGCACCGGGGCAGCCCGGGAGGGATCCAGGCCGAAGGGGGTGGGGCGCCCGCCCATGGCGAGGGAGCTGCCCGCCAGGGTGCCGTCGGCCACGGCGAGGTTGAAGCGGAGCAGGACCGCCACCCGCTCCCCCGGTACGACGTGCCGCGCGATCTCGGCCAGCACGCGCAGCTCGTGTTCGCTCTCCACGTGGAAGCGGCTGACGCCCCGCTCCAGTGCCGCAGTGATCTCGTCCGGGGTCTTGCCCGGGCCGCCGAAGGCCAGCGGGTGCGCCGGCACGGCCTTCGCCACATGGGCGAGCTCGCCTCCGGAGGCCACCTCGTAGCCGTCGACGTAGGGCGCGAGCGCGGTCAGGATCTCCGGCTCGGGGTTGGCCTTCGCGGCGTAGTACAGCTCGACGCGCGGCGGCAGCGCGGACCGCACGACGGCGGCGTGCTCGCGCAGGGCGTCCAGGTCGTAGACGTACGCCGGGAGTTCGGCGCCCGGCAACGACAGGACGCGGTCGCGGACGGGGGGCGTGGGACGGGTCATCGGGCACTCCAGCGCAGGATGTCCTCGGCGAGGGGGGAGGGCAGGCGGACGTAGCCGGCCTCGCGGTCGGCCTTGCGCTCCCAGCGGGTGAGCAGGTTCGCCTTGGCGGGCAGCGGCACTCCAGCGAGCAGGGCGGCGAGGCGGGGCGGACAGCCGTCACGGTCCGCGTACGTCCTCAGGGCGGCCCGGACCCTCGCCCACAGGTCGGCCTCGATCTCGGGGTGCAGGTCGGCGAGGGCCGCGAGGAGCTCGGCGACGTGGTTGACGAGCAGGCAGTACACGACACGGTCCCAGCCCCGCTGGGCGTCGTACGCCATCGGACCCGCGACCTCGGGCGGCAGCGCGGCGAGCGCGTCGGCGTGGTGGTCGGGGACGAGCTTGGTGCCCTCCAGGTCGCGGAAGAGGACCTGGGCGGGCATGCCGTCGGCGTCGACGCAGATCAGCACGTTCTGCAGATGGGGTTCGAGGACCAGGCCGTGGTCGAAGTAGGCGGCAAGGACGGGCGGGACGAGGAGCCGCAGATAGGCGTCCCACCAGTCGAGTGCCCGCTGCGGGCTCGCTCCGTCGAGGAGACGGGACAGGTGCGCGGGCCCGCTGGGGTACTCGTCGGCGACGGCGGCCGCGAGCAGCGGGATCGTGCCGGGCAGCAGCCTCCGGGAGAGGCCCTCGCGCACGATGACGCCGAAGCCCTCCAGCAGGGTCCGGTCGGGGGTGCCGTCGGGGCCGGGCAGGGCGAGGCTGCGGTAGGCGGGTTCGCGGAGCATGGCGCTGCCGGGGAAGCGGTCCTCCAGACCGGCCAGTACCGGGGCGAGCAGCCGGGTGAGGGCGACGGCGCCTGAGAGTTCGTAACTGGCGTTTTTGCGCAGGCAGTTGGTGATGCGGACGTTGAGGCTGAACTTCAGGAACGCGTCCCCGTCGAAGAGGGTGCGCACGGACGCGGTGGCGGCGAAGGAGGTGCCGCCGGGGCCGAGGTCGAGGACGTCGCCGCGGCCGAGGGCATCTCTCAGGGCCGGGTGGGTGCGCAGCATCTCGTACTGCCAGGGGTGCGTGGGCAGCAGCCGGTACCCGTCGGGGACGGCGTCGCGCCGGCTGTCGAGGACGGCGGTGGCGCCGGGCTCGGCACTCTCCTCGGCGATCAGGTGGTCGCGCACGGCGAGGTGGCGCAGCGGGAAGGACGCCCCGGCCTCGGGCGCGTACTCCCGCCACGCCTCCACGTCGCCGGTGCGGGCCTTCGGCGTGGGGTGGAAGCGGTGCCCGAAGAGGAGGGACTGCTCGGAGGCGAGGTAGTCGGGGCGCCCGTCGCCGTCGGCGTCGGCGGTGCCGCGTGCGGGGAGGGCTGCGAGGGCGGCGGAGACGGTGTGGTGGCTGGAGGCGATCTGTTCCAGGAACTCCTCGTTGCGCACGCCCGTGCGCAGGAACAGCTCGTCGTGGGTGTACGTGGCGAGGCGGCGCCAGTCGGCCTCCCGCCAGCCGGTGGCGGTCTCCTCGTGCACGGGGCCGGTGAAGCGGTGGGCGCCGAGCAGCGACGTACGGCGCAGGGCGGCCCGCAGCAGGACGCCGCGGCGGGGCAGCCGCAGCAGCAGGTGGCCGTCGGCGACGGCGGTCTGCCGCTCGGGGCCGGACACCTCGCGCAGCAGGCAGTTGAGGAGCGTGTGGGCCACTGCCTCGTCGGCGGTGGGGAGGGCGGCGGTACCGAGGGCGTCGGTGAGGGGGGACATCAGCGGCTCCAGCGGGGGTTCAGAGCGACGGTGACGGTGGCTAGGGCGGTGAGCGCCGCGGCGGCGCCACCGAGGAGGACGGGAGCGGTCGGACCGAAGCGGGCGCTGCCGGTGGCGGCGGCGACTCCGGCGGCGACGGCCCCGGCCTTGGAGAAGAACTCCAGCGACCCGAACAGCCCGCCGGGCGCTCGGCCCTGGACGCAGCCGGCGGCGAGGATCGACAGGCCGACCAGGCCGAGGGTGAGCCCGGTGCCGAGCAGCAGCCGGACGCCGACCAGGGCCGGGAGCGAGTCGGCCGTCGCGTGTCCGGCCAGGCCGAGTGCGATACAGCCGAAGCCGAACGCGATCCCGGTTCGGGGGCGGTCCCGCAGCGCTCGGTGCACGGGCAGGGCCGACACCAGGTAGCAGAGGTGGGGCAGCGCGAAGAGCACCCCGGACAGCGTCGGTGACGTGCCCGGAAGCCGTTCCTCGATGAGGGATATGAGGTAGGGGAAGGAGATGACGGTGGAGAAGACGAAGGCGAACTCGAGCGCGTACAGCGTCCGCAGGGAGCCCGTCGACGCCGACGGCGTGCCCGCCTCTTCCGTCATCTCGGGCTGCGCGTCCGCCGGTTCGGGCAGCACCGCCAGCAACACGGCCGCCGCGAGCGGGAGAAGGGCCAGTAGCGCGTACTGCCGGTGCGGTGACAGCCAGGGCGAGAGGGAGCCGACGACGATCGGGGCGACGACCAGCGCGGCCCGCGCGCTGCCCTGCATCAGGGTGAGCGCCTTCGACAGGTGGGGGCCGTCCAGCCCGGCGCCCAGGTAACCGTTGGAGGCCGCGAACGTGCCGCCGAGGATGCCCTGCAGCACGAGCGCCGCCGTGAACGTGCCGATCGAGCCGGACCACCCGGCGAGCAGGAAGGACAGGGCGAGCCCCAACTGGGCTCGCAGCAGCAGCCGTTTGCGCCCGAAGCGGTCGGCGAGCCGTCCCCAGAGCGGGGCGGCGAGCGCGCCGAACACCGTGGGCACCACGTACAGCACTCCCGCCCAGCGCGCCGTCCGGTCACCCAGTTCCGGCAGGATCTCGGTCAGGTACGGAGGCAACCCCAGCGCGGCGAAGGACGCCACGAAGTAGCAGCCGGCGACGGCGTGCACCTGTCGGCGGCCGAACGCGCGGCCGGGCATTCGCAGGGTCTCGGCGCTCATGCCGCCGCCCCGTTCGACCCGCTGGCCGCGTTCGCCGGGTTGACCGCGTTCGCCTGGTTGACCGCGTTCGCCGCGTTCCCCTCCGGCAGCAGGTAGTTGGGGCCGGTCGTGTAGTGCTTGTTGATGTCGGTCGCGCCCGACCGCTCCTTGCTGAGCAGCGTCCCGGCGGTGACCATCGCCTTCACCGGCAGCCGGGGGGCGTCCAGCACCCGCGCACGCAGCACCGCTCCGGGTTCGCCGCCGAGCCGGTCCACGGCGTCGGCGAGCCGGTCGCGGACGAGGCCCAGCAGCAGCGGCAGGGAGGCCCGGCCGTGGTGGGCGAGCCCGAACGCGTGGGCGCCGGCGCACAGATGGAGGGTGATGGTGGCGAACACGTCGGCGACCGGACGGTCGTCGGAGCAGAAGGTCCGCGGGTCGTCGAAGCCCCAGGGACCGCTGATCAGCGCCTCCAGCCGTGCGGTGTTGATACGCGGCCCGTCGTTGTCCTTGAACAGCAGACGCAGGTCATGGGGGCGCGGTCCCAGGACGAGCGAGACGTTCTGCTGGTGCGACTCCAGAGCGATCCCGTAGCCGAAGAGCGTGGTCTGCCAGTCGAAGAGGCGCGTGAGGACGGCGTCCAGGAGTCCGGCCACGTCACCGCCGTGGAAGCGGTCGGCCAGGTGGTCGATCACCAGTCGCCCGCCGGGCGCCTCCGCGAGCAGTGCGGCCATGGGGACGACCACCGACTCGTCGAGCCCTTGGGGGTAGCGGCGGCACAGCACGGCCAGCATCTCGTGCCCGGCGTGCGCGTACACGGTCTCGTCGGCGTGCAGGACCGTCTCCCGGAAGCGCGGTTCGCGTTCGACGACCGCTTCCAGCAGCCGCTGCCCCGCCGCGCCGTCGACCAGCGTGCCGGGCTTGATGGAACGCTTGTTGCGCAGGCCCAACGTGGAGGTGGGCAACGGGAGTTTGAGATGCAGTGCCGGGTCGGCGGCCAGTGCGACCGTACGGGTCGACAGCGTGGGGACCACTTCGAGGTACCCGTGGTCTGCGAGCACCGCGCGGCCGGTCAGTCCCGTCTCGCGGAGCGCCTCGTCCAGCGGGGCGCCGAAGGTCAACGGGTGGACGGGCAGGGCGACATGGGTGCGGTCGAGTTCGGCGAGCCCGAGGACGGCGGGCGTGGGCCAGCACTGGGGCAGACTCCCGGCCACGGTGAGCGCGTCCCTCGGGACGGCGAGCCAGCGGAGAGCGAATCGCGAGTGGAACTCGGGTGCGTACGACCGGACTTGGTCCTCGCCGAGCCCGGAGCGCCCTCGAGCGGTCGGGTAGACCGGGTGGTCGAGTCGGGCGGCGAGGGTGTCGTGGGCGAGGCCGCCGGTGAGGCCGGTCCACTGGGCGGGGTCGGCGCCGTAGCGCTCGGTGAGTCCGTCGCGCACCGCCTCGGCCGTCTCGGCGTGCAGCCGCATCGTGGCCAGCGTCTGGCGGCACTCCTCGGCGAAGGCGTCGAAGCCGTCGCGGTCGACGGGCTCGGCCAGGGCACGCAGTTCGGCGAGAACGGTCTCGTACGTCGTCGCCTCGGTACCGTCGGACTCCCGTACGAGCAGCGGCAGTCGAGCCGCGTACGCGCACTGGAACCCATCCTCGGCCACCGGCAGCAGCAGGGCGTCGCCCTCGGTGGGCAACCTCAGCCAGGGACCGTCGGGGCGCTGGACGAGCGCGCTGCGGGTGCGCAGGCCTACGACGTCCTCGCGGAGCAGGGCGCTGAGCACGCGCGTGAGCAGTGCGGCCTCGACGGGATCCACGTCCACGGATGTCGCCCTGGCCGCCGTCGTCGCCGTGGTCGTCGTCGTGGTCGTCGTCGTGGTCGTCGTCACGGCTCGATCACCCAGCTCCGGGCCGCGAGGAACCCGGCCGCCGTCCGGTCCACGGCCTCCTGGTCGGTGCCGACCGCGCGCAGGACGCCCAGGTAGTCGCGGTTGGTGCGGTACAGCTCGTGTCGCTCGCCGACCCGACGCAGTGGACGGTACGTCAGGTGCACGCCGTTGTCGGTGAGTTCGAGGGACTCCGGTGCGGCGGTGAGGGTCCCGGCCCGCCCGGCGCACGGATACTCCAGCCGGGCCGCTCCGTCGCGCCGCGCGCCCAGGTCAGCGGGCAGGAGCTCGCCCAGGTGCGTGCGCAGGATGTGCTCGAAGAGCGGGATGTCCAGGAGCTGGGCGAGCAGCAGGTCGCACTGGTCGCCGATGGCCCTGTAGTTGACCTCGATGAGGCGGGCCCGGCCCTCGTGGACCACGAACTCGGTATGGCTGGCGCCGAATCCGACTCCGAGCGCGTCGAGTTGGGCGAGAACCTGGTCGACGACGGGCTCGGGGTGGGCGGGGACGAAGGTCATCCGCTCCTCGATGAAGTACGGCGGTGGGGACACCTCGGTGTGGAAGCCGCCCAGGACGTGGCGGACGCGGCCGTCGCCCAGGGTCTCCAGCGTGTAGAGCTCTCCCGGCAGGTACTCCTCCACGACCAGTGTGGCTCCGGGGCGGCGCGCGAAGATCTCCTTGCTCCGCGCGACGAGTTCCTCGGGCCCGTCGACCAGGACGACGTCCTCGCTCGCCACACCCTCGCGGGGTTTGACGACGCAGGGGTACGGGGCGTCGAGGGCGACGAGGTCGGTACGTTCGGTGAGTTCCGCCGACCAGACGGTGTCGGCGCCCGCGGCGGAGAGCCGGCGGCGCATCTCGGCCTTGTCCTTGGCACGCAGGGTGGCCCGCCAGTCCTTGGCGGGGAGGCCGAAGTAGTGGGCGGCGAGGGCGGCCTGTGTCTGGAGGTGGTCGCTGTTGGTGAAGACGGCGTCCGGGGTGCGGTGCGTGGAGACCGTCGTGATGACGGCGCGGAAGTCGCGTACGTCGCACTCCAGGATCTCGATGTCGGGGTAGGTGCGGCGGTGGGCGTCGGGCTGGTCGGTGAGGACGGTGACGTCGAGGCCGAGCCGGGCGGCGGCGGGCAGGAAGCCCTCGGTGACGGAGTCGGTGGGGTTGAGGGCGAGCAGGTACAGACGCATGGGCGTTCGGTGCACGACTTTCATGAGCGGGTGGGGGGTTGTGAGGGGACGGGCCGCTCGTGGACGGCCCGCCCCCGGACCGCGGGAGTTACTTCTCCGACAGGGGCTTGCTTCTCGGACGGGGAGTTACTTCTCCGACCGGAAGCCGTGTCTCCGGCACGGAGTTACTTCTCCGGCAGCTCGACACCCGTGGCCTTCGCCACGTCGGCGAGCATCTGCTCGGCCGCCTGGACGCCGATGCCGGACATCCAGGTCTCGTCGGGGACCTCGAAGACCCGGCCGTCCTTGACGGCGTCGAGGTCCTTCCAGACGGGGTTGGAGGTGACCTGCTTCTGCTGGGTCTTGTCCGGGGTGTCGGCGGTCGTGACGAAGATCAGGTCGGCGTCGGCCTGGTCGATCTCCTCCGGGCTGACGTCCTTCATCGTGACCTCGGGGTCGTCCGAGACCTGGGACTTCGGCCGCTCGAAGCCGATGTCGTCGAGGACGACGCCGCTGTAGGAGTTGGACTGGTAGAGGCGGGTCGGTCCGGCGACGAAGCGGACGACGGACACGGCGGGCATGGTGCCGTCGTACTTCTTCTGCACGGCCGTGCCGAGGGCCGCGGCCCGCGTCTCGTACTCCTTGAGCTTGGCGGCGGCCTCGGACTCCAGGCCCAGAGCCTCGGCGTGGACCTTGAGGTTCTCCTTCCAGACACCGCCGGTGGTCTCGGTGAAGACGGTCGGGGCGATGGCGCTGAGCTTGTCGTAGATCTTCTCGTGCCGGACCTTGGAGGACAGGATCAGGTCGGGCTTGAGGGAGGCGATGAGCTCCAGGTTCGGCTCCAGCAGCGGGCCGACGTCCTTGGTGTTCTTCAACTCGCCCTTCAGGTACGTCGGGAAGCCGCCCTGGCTCTTGAAGTGCGGGGCGACCGCGCCGACCGCGTCGATGCCGAGCAGGGTGACGTCGTCCAGTTCGCCGGTGTCGAGCACGACGACGCGCTCGGGCTTGGCCGGGATCTTCACGTCACCCATCACGGTCTTCAGGGTGTGGGGGAAGCCGGCGCTCTCGGCGCCGGCCTGGGCGGTGTCGCTCGCGTCGGTGGCGCTGTCGCCGCCGCAGGCGGTCAGCACGGCCGTGCCGACGAGGACGGCGAGCAGCGCGGCCAGGAACCGCCTCATTCCGCGCAGGGGTGATCGCTTGAGCATGGGGGGTTGCACTTTCTGGTAGGCGTACGGGACGTACGGTCACGCGGGTGCGGTGGTGCGCCGTGCCGCGCTGCTTTGGGGACGACCAGCGGGGTGCCGGTCTCCGGGTCCGGGACGACCCGGCAGTCCACGTCGAACACGGACCTGACCAGCTCCGCGTCGAGCACCTCGCCGGGCGGCCCGGTGGCGGCGAGGCGCCCTTCCTTGAGGACGACCATGTGGTCGGCGTAGCGGGCGGCCTGCCCCAGGTCGTGCAGCACCATCACCACGGTGCGGCCGGCCTCGGCGTGCAGGGCGGCCACCAGGTCGAGGACGTCGAGCTGGTGCCGAAGATCGAGGAAGGTGGTGGGTTCGTCGAGCAGGAGCAGTTCCGTGTCCTGCGCCAGGGCCAGGGCGATCCAGGCGCGTTGACGCTGTCCTCCGGAGAGCCGGTCGACGGGCTGGTCGCGCAGCGCGGTGGTGCCGGTGCGGTCCAGCGCCTCGTCCACCGCCTTCTGGTCGGCGGCCGACCAGGGACTCAGCAGCCGCTGGTGCGGGTACCGGCCGAGCCGTACGAGCGCCTCCACGGTGATCGCCTCGGGGACGACGGGCTGCTGCGGCAGCAGGCCCATGCGGCGCGCGAGGGTGCGCGCGGGCATGCGGTGGATGTCGGCGCCGTCGAGGGTGACGGTGCCGGAGGCGGGGGCGAGCAGTCGGCTCAGGCCCCGCAACAGGGTCGATTTCCCACAGGCGTTGGGGCCCACGATGGCGGTGACGGCGCCACCCGGCAGGGTGAGGTCGAGTCCACCGACGACGAGGCGGTCGCCGTAGCGCAGGTCGAGGCCCTGGGTGGAGAGCTGGTTGGCTGTGGTCATGCGGTGCGGCTCCTGCGGGCCTGGCGGGCGGGGTCGGGACACCGGTCGGCCGTGCGTCGCGACCGGGCGGGCGGGACGTGCGTCGGGGGGCCGGTCATGGGTGACTCCCCGGGACCGCTCGGACCGCTCGGGCTGGTCGGGCTGGTCGGGCTGGTCGGGCTGGTCGGGCTGGTCGGACCAGGGATTGAGCGCCGGTCATGTCTGGCTCCTCCGCACGGCCGAGCTCTGGCGGAACATCAGCACCAGCAGCCAGGGCGCCCCGAGCGTCGCGGTGACCGCTCCGACGGGCAGCCCTTCGACGGGCAGCAGGTGCTGCACCACGAGGTCGGAGGCGAGCAGCAGGACGGCCCCGACAACTGCGGCCAAGGCGAGGGTTGCTGCCGTCGGTGGGCCGGTGACGAAGCGCACGATGTGCGGTACCGCGAGCGCCACGAAGGTGACCGGGCCGGCGAGCGCGGCGGCGAGTGAGGCCAACGCTACGGCTGTGACGAGGAGTTGGAGTCGTGCGGTGGAGGTGTTGAGGCCGAGGGCTCCCGCCGAGTCGTCGCCCAGGTCCAGCACGGCCAGGCGGCGGTGCATCGCGAGGGCGGCGGTCAGCGCGAGCACCATGGCCGCGGCGGCGCCCCACACCTCGGTCCAGGTGCGGCCGTACACCGAGCCGGTGGTCCACTGCAGGGCCGAGCCCGCGAGTTCGGCGGGGAAGCGCACGATCATCAGGTTCACGGCGGCGGCCAGGCCCGCCTGGACCGCGAGGCCGGTGAGGACGAGCCGGGTGACGGCGAGTCCGGACTTCCAGGCGAACACGCCGAGCAGCAGTGCGGCCAGCAGTCCCCCGCCCAGCGCGCCGAGCGGGATCAGCGCCTGCGAGGCGCCCGCGGCGAGCAGCGCGACCGCGCCGAGCGAGGCACCGCCCGTCACGCCCATCACGTCCGGGGAGGCGAGCGGGTTGCGGAACAGCCGCTGGAGCACACACCCCGCCGCTCCCAGCCCGGCTCCGGCGACGATCGCCGCGACGGCCCGGGGCGCCCGGAACTGCTGCACCACGAGGACGTCACCGGGGTCACCGAGCCCGACCAGCGCGCGCAGGGCGGCGGCGGGAGGAATGCTCATCTCTCCGCTCGCCACGGAGGCGGTGAGCAGCAGGAGGAGGACGGCGAGGCCGGTCACGGCGTACGCCACGAGGCGTCGGCGTAGCGGTGCACGGCGCGCGTCGGCCGGTGGGGTGGCCGGGGCGGCAGTCGTGTGCGGGGCGGTCATCGGGCCACCTTCCGGGCGAGCAGCGCCAGCAGCGGAGCGCCGAGGAACGCGGTGACGATGCCGACCTCCAGCTCGGAGGGCCGGACGACGGGCCGGCCGAGGATGTCGGCGGTGAGCAGCAGAAGCGGGCCGGCGATCAGACAGCCGGGTACGAGAAGCCGGTGGTCGCCGCCGAGGAGAGGACGGACGAGGTGAGGCGCGGCGAGCCCGATGAAGGCGACCGGTCCGGCGACGGCCACCGCCGAGCCGGCCAGCAGGACGACCGCGATGCCGCCCGCCAGCCGGACGCGCGCCACGGGCACGCCGAGCGCCTGTGCCGCATCGTCGCCCAGGGCAAGGGCGTTGAGGGCGGGCGCGAGGGCGAGGGCGAGGAGGAGGCCGAGGGCGAGGGTCGGCAGGACGGGCCACAGAACGTCGAGGGTGCGTCCGGCGAGCGATCCCGCCAGCCAGAACCGGGCCTCGTCGAGGGTGCGTTGACTGGCCAGCATCACCGCCGACGTCCAGGAGAGCAGCACGAGTTGGAGGACGGTGCCGCCCAGTGCGAGCCGCACCGGGTCGGTGTCCCCGGCTCGGCGGGAGAGCGCCTGGACGAACAGCGCGGCACCGGCCGCGCCGGCGAACGCGAACCACATGTACTCGACGGGGTCGGTGAGCCGCAGCGCGAAGATGGCGACGACGACGGCGAATCCGGCGCCCGCGTTGATGCCGAGCGTGGTCGGTGACGCGAGCGGATTGCGCGTGATCGCCTGTGCGACCGCTCCCGCGACGCCGAGGGCGGCGCCGACGGCGAGCCCGATGACCGTACGCGGCAGCCGCAGTCCGGTCACGACGAGCGCCTCGCGCCCGTGGGCGGTTCCCGAGAGGGCGTCGAGCACCGTGCTCAGCGGCACGGATCGGGCTCCCAGGGCGAGGCTCAGCGCGGCGCAGAGCGCCAGGGCACCGAGGCCGGCGAGGAAGAGGGGTACGTGTCGGAGGGCACGGAAGGGTGGCACACCGGTAGGTGCGGCCTGTTCGGTGGCGGTCACGAGGCGTGAGCTTAGGCGAGGCATGTTTTAGCTTTCAACCACCCATGCGATCACTGCGACGCGGACTTCTCGCGATCACCGGCTGACAACTCTGCAGGTCATCGATGTGTGCCACCTCACCCGTCACCACCCGGCCCCCTTGGTCATCAGTACGCGATCTTCAGACTAAGGTAAGGCTTACCTTCTTGTCTCGTTCTGAACCCTCACTCTCTGGAGTTCCGATGACCGCGGCCCTCGACCTCGCGCCGGCAGACGCCGACACGGATGTGCCCGGACTCCTCGCCGCGTCGTACCGACGACTGGCCTCGCTCTGCGAGGTGCTGTCGGTGCGCGTCACGTACGCCGGTCAACCTGGCGCGAGCGGACCGTGTCTGGTGGAGGGTCAGGAACACGTCGAGGCCTTCGTCGACGCCGAGGCCGCGCGCATCCAGGACCGCCACGGCCACACGGCACCCCGTCATGTCGCCGCATCGCGTGCCCTCCACGACTACGCCTGGTCGGTGGGCCTGCTGATGGGCGGAATCTGGTACCTGGAGCGGAGGGTGCCGCGCATCGCGCCCGAGGACGTACGGCTCGACCTCGCCTCCGGAACGTTCGAGGTCACACCGGGCACCCGTCTCGCCTGCCTGCCGGACGACCGGGCCGCCGCACTGCCCGGTGCGCTGCCCCTGGCCCACGAGGAGGCGTTGCGGGGCGAGTTGAGGCAGGCGGTCGCCCGTCACATGGGCCCGGTACTGGACGCGATCGGCCCCCGCGCACGGCGTGGTTCACGCGCCCTGTGGGGCATGGTCGCCGACGACCTGGTCTCGGGCATCTGGCACCTCGGCCGGGTTCTGGGCGAGGAGGCCGCCGCCGTGCGCGCCGCGACCGACGTACTGCCCTCCGCCCTGGGCCCCTTCCCTGGCGGCGCCGGCTTCCGTCACCTGCGCACCGCCGACGGCCGCGAACATCCCACCCGCACCCGCACCGGCTGCTGCCTCTACTACACGATCCGCCCCGGCGAGGCCTGCTCGACCTGCCCCCGCACCTGCGACGCGGAACGGGTACGCCGGCTCGGCGGATGAGCCGCGGTCGCACCCGGTACGCGGCCTCAGTCCCCCCGGTCGACCCGACGCCTGGAAGCCCGTCGCCCGTCCTCCGAAACTTTCGGAGGACGGACGGAGGCTCGGAGCGATTGACGCCGGTCGTCGCAGGTGGGAACACTCACTGCGGTCCAGCAACCAGTGTCACCACAGAACAGCACAGGAGGTCGCCGTGCACGCCGAGGCCGAGCACCCGGAGCATGACGGCGTGACGTACGACGCCACGGAGTACGACGACGCGCGAGCCGTGACGGGGGCCGCCGAGCGGCTCACGCTCCACGGCATCGACGACGTCCGCGGCTCCCTCACCCTGCCCCGCACCGGCCCGTACGGCACCTGTGTGAGCTGGACCTCCGGGGAACCCCACGTCATCGACGCGACCGGCGTCGTCACCCGTCCCCGGCCCGGCGAGGGCCCCGCGTTCGTCCAGCTCACCGCCACGGTCACCCGCGGGTCCGCCCGGGCCGTCCGGTTCTTCGACGCCACCGTGCCCGAGGCCCCGCGGGACCAGGACTACGCGGGATATCTCTTCGTCTACTTCACCGGCGAGAGCGCCCCGGACGGCGAACAGATCCGCTTCGCGCTGAGCCGCGGCGACGACCCGCTGCGCTGGCGCGAGCTGAACGGCGGTGCGCCGGTACTGACGTCGGGCCTCGGTGCCAAGGGACTGCGCGACCCGTTCGTCGTCCGCTCCCCGGCCGGCGACTCGTTCCACCTGATCGCCACCGACCTCAGGATGCACGGCGAGCAGGACGGCGGCTGGGACGAGGTCCAGCGCACCGGCAGCACGTCGATCGCCGTCTGGGAGAGCACCGACCTCGTGCACTGGACGGAGCAACGGCTGGTACGGCTCGCCCCCGTCACCGCAGGCAACGCCTGGGCCCCCGAGGCCTGTTACGACCCCGATCTGAACGCGTACGTCGTCTTCTGGGCCTCCAAGCTCTATGCCGAGGACGATCCGGAGCACACCGCCGACACGTACAACACGATGCTGTACGCCACCACGCGCGACTTCCGCACGTTCAGTGAGCCGGCGGTCTGGAACGATCCCGGGCACTCGGTCATCGACTCCACCGTCATCCGCCACCAGGGCACCTACTACCGCTTCACCAAGGACGAGCGGAGCAACAGCTCCGCCGTGCCGGGCGGCAAGTTCATCACCGCGGAGAAGTCGGCCGACCTGCGCGCCACGTCGTACGCCTTCGTGGCCGACGGCATCGGTCAGGGCGTGATGGAGCAGGGTGAGGGCCCCACGGTCTTCAAGTCCAACACCGAGGACAAGTGGTACCTGTTCGTCGACGAGTTCACCGGACAGGGCTACCTCCCCTTCGAGACCACCGATCTCGACTCCGGGAAGTGGACGCCGTGCGAGGACTTCCAGCTGCCGCCCGGCGCCCGTCACGGTGCCGTACTGCCGGTGACGCGCGCCGAGTACGATCGGCTGGCCGGCACGTACACCCCCGGGGCGGCCATCGCCGACGCCACCGTCCCCCAGGGCCTCAAGGCCTGCGCGGTGATCGACGACGGCAGCTCCAGGGTCGTCCTGCCACTGCGACCGGGGACCGAACTCGACGGCCTCTCCCCGGAGTTCGACGTGTCGACGGGTGCGCGGCTCAGCCCTGCCTCCGGAACACCGCGTGACTTCCGTACGCCGCAGACGTACACCGTCACAGCGGGCGACGGAACACGGCGCACCTGGACCGTGGAGGCCCTGCACATGCGAAGCCCGCTGCTGCCGGGGCTCCACGCGGACCCCAACATCCAGGAGTTCGGGGGCCGTTACTACGTCTATCCGACAACGGACGGCGTCGAGCACTGGGGCAGCACCACGTTCAAGGCGTACTCGTCCGACGACCTGGTCACCTGGCGGGACCACGGGGTCGTCCTCGACCTCGAGTCCGATGTGAGCTGGGCGGACCGCTACGCCTGGGCCCCGGCTGCCGGAGAGCGGGACGGCAGGTACTACTTCTACTTCTGCGCCGACCAGCAGATCGGCGTGGCCGTCGCGGACAGCCCGACCGGCCCGTTCCGGGACGCGCTGGACCGGCCGCTCATCGCGCGTGACGACTTCGCCGGCCAGATGATCGACCCGGCCGTGTTCAGGGACGACGACGGAACCGTCTACCTGTACTGGGGCAACGGCCACGGGTTCGGGGTGCCGCTGAACGACGACATGGTCTCGTTCGACCGGTCGAAGGTACGGCAGTTCACCCCGGGTGACTTCCGCGAGGGTGCCTTCGTCATCAAACGCGGGGGCGTCTACCACTTCATGTGGTCGGAGGACGACACCCGCAGCGAGGACTACCGGGTGGCCTACGCGACCGGCCCCTCCCCGCTCGGCCCGTGGACCGAGCGGGGGGTGATCCTGCACAAGCGTCCGGAGTACGGGATCCTGGGCACCGGCCACCACACGGTGGTCAACGTCCCGGGCACCGACGACTGGTACATCGTCTACCACCGCTTCGCGGTCCCGGGCCCCGGCACCCCGCGCGGCGACGGCATGCACCGTGAAGCCGCCCTGGACCGGCTGACGTTCGCGGCGGACGGCTCCATCGAGGCGGTGGTCCCGACGCTGGAGTCCGTCGCGCCGCTCCGCCGCTGAAGCCGCTGGCAGGCCGCTGCCTCCTGCGCCGGAGCGCCGCTTCCGTCGTACTCAGCCGTACTCAGCGCACGAGGCAGGGACGCTTGCTGTCGAAGGTCCAGTCCTTGATCAGGTACTGCATCCCGACGGCGTCGTCGCGGCCCGCGAGAGCCTTCTCCTCGTAAAGCTCCTGGGCCGCGAGGAGCCGGTCCATGTCGAGCCGTACGCCGAGGCCGGGCGTGTCCGGGACGCCGACCTCGCCGCCTACGATGCGCGGCGGTTCGACGGTGAGCCGTTCTTGCCCCTCC
This sequence comes from Streptomyces sp. NPDC046862, assembly GCF_040704615.1. Taxonomy (NCBI): domain Bacteria; kingdom Bacillati; phylum Actinomycetota; class Actinomycetes; order Kitasatosporales; family Streptomycetaceae; genus Streptomyces; species Streptomyces sp. NPDC046862. The sequence continues at coordinate 33,465 of NZ_JBEYXP010000053.1, forward strand.
TGCCAGATCCAGTGGGTGTCGAGGGCGTTGTACTCGCCGGGTGCGGCGGCCCCGCAGTGCGCCATCATCGCCAGCGAGATGTCGAAGTGGTTGTTGGAATGGCATCCCCAGGTCAGGCCCATGGCGTTGCAGAGCTGGGCGACCCGCACCGACCCCTCCATGGTCCAGAAGTGGGGGTCGGCGAGCGGGATGGAGACCGACTGCAGGGCCAGGGCGTGGGTCAGCTGGCGCCAGTCCGTGGCGATCATGTTGGTCGCCGTGGGCAGGCCGGTGGCCCGGCGGAACTCGGCGAGGATCTCCCGGCCGGAGTAGCCGCCCTCCGCTCCGCAGGGGTCCTCGGCGTAGGCGAGCGTGCCGACGAGGGGACGGCACAGCTCGACGGCCTCGCGCAGCGACCACGCGCCGTTGGGGTCCAGGGTGATCCTGGCCTCGGGGAAACGCTCCTTGAGCGCCTGGATCGCCTTGACCTCCTCGCTGCCCGCCAGCACGCCGCCCTTGAGCTTGAAGTCCTGGAAGCCGTAGAGCGCGTGGGTGGTCTCGGCCTGGCGGACGATCGCCTCGGGGGTCAGCGCTTCCTCACGCCGGATCCGGTACCACTCCACGTCCGCGTCGGGTTCGCGGAGGTAGTCCAGGTCGGTGCGGTCGGGGTCGCCGACGTAGAAGAGGTAGCCGAGGACCCGTACGGCGTCGCGCTGCTTGCCGTCGCCCAGCAGGGCCGCGACCGGGAGCTCCAGGTGCTGGCCGAGCAGGTCGAGGAGCGCCGACTCGACGGCGGTGACCGCGTGCACGGTGGTGCGCAGGTCGAAGGTCTGGGCGCCGCGTCCGCCGGAGTCGCGGTCGGCGAACGTGGCCTCGATCGTGCGCAGGACGCGCTTGTAGTCGCCCACGCGCGCACCGACGACGAGTGACGCGGCGTCGCGCAGGGTGCGCGTGATCTTCTCCCCGCCCGGCACCTCACCCAGGCCCGTACGCCCCTCGGAGTCCTCGATGACGACGACGTTGCGGGTGAAGTAGGGGGCGTGCGCGCCGGAGAGGTTGAGCGCCATGGAGTCGCGGCCGGCGACCGGATGGACGGAGAACTTGGTGACGACGGGCTGGCTCATGACGGCGATGCCATTCTCGTGAGGAGGGCTGACGGGGCGGCTGTGTCGGTTGTGCCGTTGTGTCGGTTGTGTCAGCCGTGTCGACGGTCGGTCGGATACATCGGATGCTCAGGGCACCGGACGATCAAGGCGTCAGATGCTCAGGGCGTCGAGGACCTGTTCCAGGACCAGTACACCTCCCAGGCCGAGGATCGCGAGCACCGTGGTGTAGGTGGTGCGCGCCTTGATCGCGTCCAGGACGGAGAGGTTGAAGTACTCCTTGAACATCCAGAAGCCCGGGTCGTTGACGTGGGAGAAGGCGATCGAGCCGCAGGAGACGGCCAGCACCATGACCTCGGGGTGGATACCGCTGCCCGCGAGCAGCGGCAGCGCCACGCCGGAGGCGGTGACGACGGCCACGGTCGCCGAGCCGAGGGCCACACGGAGGACGGCCGCGATCAGCCAGGCCAGGATGATCGGGGAGATGGACCAGCCGTCGGTGGTGTCCTTGATGTAGTCGGCGATCCCGCCTTCGACGAGGACGTTCTTGAAGGCTCCACCCGCGCTGATGACCAGCAGGATCATCGCCATCGCCTGGGCCGCCTCCTTGCAGGAGTTGCTGACCTCGGTCAGGCTGCGGCCGATGCGCGGGCCGAACGCCCAGATCGCGACGAGCAGCGTGAGCAGCAGAGCGATCGGCGCGGACCCGATGAAGGCGACGAAGTGCAGGAACGGGTTCGAGGCGGAAGTGGACAGGTCGACCACCGCGGCGCCGGCTATCAGCACCACGGGCAGCAGGGCCACCGCCAGGGACCAGCCGAGGCCGGGCATCTCCTCGTCCTCGAAGACGCGCTCGCTGACCAGGCCCTTGGGGATGGACGGGTTCATGGCCCGGACGAACGGGAGGCGCGGCCACAGCAGGGCGATCAGCGCCCCGGCGGGGACGGCGATGAACAGGCCGTAGAACAGCGTCAGTCCGACGGACGCGTGGAAGGTCGCGGCCACGGCGGTCGGGCCGGGGTGGGGCGGCAGGAAGCTGTGCATGGTGGACAGGGCGATCGACATGGGCAGCCCCACCCACAGCAGGTTCGAGCGGGTGACCCGTACGAGGGTGAAGGCGATCGGCACGATGATGACGAAGGCGACCTCGTAGAACATGGTCACGCCGATGAGCATGGCGGTCACGACCATGGCGACCTGGACCCAGCGCGGGCCGCAGATGGCCAGCATCTTGTCGGCGATCCGCTGGGCGGCACCGGAGTCCCCCATCACCCGGCCGACCATGGCGCCGAGGCCGATGGTGAGCATGGTGTCACCGATCTGGTCGCCGATGCCGGCGGAGAGGACGTCCGGGATGTCCTCCAGGCCTATCCCCTGGACCACGGCGACACCCACGGCCACGAGGAGCAGGGCGGCGAAGCCATTCAGTCTGAGCTTCGTCATCAGGAGGAGCAGGACCAGGACACTGATCCCTACAACGACGAGCGGCATGTGTCAGCTCTCCCTTGAACTGGCGGTGCGGTGGTGCGTGCGTGCGTGAAGTGAAGGTCAGCGTTCGGCGCCGACGAGCCCCAGACCGTGGTCCAGCAGCTTGGTCAGCTCGGCGAGGTCTTCCGGGCCGGGATCCGTGAGCGGTGCGCGCACGGGGCCGACGGGCAGGCCGCGCAGCCGGGCGGCGGCCTTGACGAGGGAGACCGCGTAGCCGGGGACCCTGTCGCGCAGTTCGACGAACGGGATGTAGAAGCCGCTCAGCAGCTCGTCCATCCGGGCCGTGTCGCCCTCCTGGAAGGCGCCGAAGAAGGCGCGTGCGATCTCCGGGGCGAAGGCGTGGACGGCCGACGAGTACGCGGGGACGCCCACGGCGGCGTAGGCACGTGCCTGGATCTCCGCCGTCGCCGCCCCGTTGAAGAACAGGAAGCCCTCGGGTGCGGCGAGCGTCAGCCGCTGGAGGCGGTCGAGGTCGCTGTGTCCGTCCTTCAGCCCGATGACGGTGGGGATCTCCGCGATACGGCGCAGTCCGCCGGCGGTGAAGGAGACCTGGTCGCGCTGGTAGGCGATGAGGGGCAGGCCAGTGCCGGACGCGATCCGGCGCAGCTGCTCCACCAGGCCGTCCTGCGGGGCTTTCACCAGGTAGTGCGGGAGCACGAGGGCGGCGTCGGCGCCCGCCTGCTCGGCGATGCGCGCGAACCGCAGGGCCTGCGCCCAGCCGTAGCCGATGCCCGCGACGACGGGGACGCGCCCGTCCGCCGCCTCCACCGCGGCCGTGACGACCTGGCGGTACTCGTCCTCGTCCAGAGCCGTGAACTCCCCGGTGCCGCAGGCCGGGAAGACCGCGCCCGGCTCGGCGGCCAGCTGGAGCGCGAGGTAGGAGCGGTACGCGTCCAGGTCCAGGGTGCCGTCCTCGCGGAAGCTGGTGAGCGGGAAGGAGAGGACGCCCTGCGCCATGCCCTGGCTCAGGCGTCCGACGACACCGGCTGTTTCCACCATGTTCACTCCATTGAATGGGGTCCTCATATGAAGACGACGTCTACATATGAGGACGGAGGCTAGATCCGTGGACGCGCCAGGTCAATGGGTGTGCAGGTATTGATTGCGATCGGACGACAACGAAGAGGCCGGTCCCGTGCGACAGTTCGTGTCGCACGGGACCGGCCTCCGGGCCCGGAAACCCTCAGGGGGAGATGACGTTGTCGCCGGACACGAGCACCCGTACGTCCCACGGGCCGAGCTCCAGTGCCGTCCCCGCGGGCACGGGGCTGCCGTCGAGGACGTCGGTCAGGTCCACCGGAGTCAGGGCCCGGGCGGGCTGCCAGCTCCAGTTGTGGACGATGTGGACGCGGCGGCCGTCCCGCGCGGTGCCGGTCGTCGCGGTGACGGACGGCGGCAGGTCCTGCCAGCCGCTGCCCGCGGCCGGTACCAGCCATGCGGCCAGTGCCCGCCCGAGATCACGTCCGGGCACGGTGCCGACGTACGTGACGCGCCCCTGCCCGTGGCCGCGACTGGTGACGGCGGGCCAGCGGCCGAAGTGCGGGTGGTCGTAAGCGGCGAGGACGTCGGCGTCGACGACGGTCAGGCCGTCGGCCCAGCGCGTCGCCGTAGCCGTCTCCGGCAGCCGCAACGGGCTGCCGGGCGCGGCGTGGACGGCGAGGTCGCGGGCGAGGTTGCTGAACTCGTCGTACGTGACGCCCGCGGCCTCGCTGAGGCGTCCGGGAGCCGGCTCCTGCCGGGCGCGGGCCTCGTGGTCGGCGTACCCTGTGCGCGGGCCGAGGACCAGGTGGCCGCCGGCGTGGGCGTAGGCGGCCAGCCAGTCGAGGGTCGTGTCGTCGGCGATGTAGAGGGCCGGGACGACGAGGACGGGGTGGCGGCGCGCCGCCTCCTCGGGTGCGAGCCCCTCCCTTTCGCCGTGTGGGTCGGTCAGTTGCCGGGCGTGGACGATGCGCACCTGGCGGCCGGCGTCGAAGGCGCCGCGGTAGAAGGGGTCGAAGAGGCGGTGGTAGGCGGCGGGGTCGGGTTCGCCGTCGGCGGTCGCCAGCGGTGGATGCTTCTGCATCAGCCATTTGCTCGGCATCGAGTAGACCAGGGTGATGTCGGCGTCCGGCTCGATCCCGGCGACAAGTGGTCCGGCCGCCTCGAACTCCGCGCCCAGGCGGGCGATTTCGGCGTACGTACGGCCGGGGCGGCCGCTGTGCGGCAGGACGCCGCCCCAGTAGGTCTCGGCGCCGAAACGCAGCGTCTGCCACTGCCAGTACTCGATCATCCGCGCGCCGCGTCCGACGTGGGCCCAGGCCGCCTGCCGCCACTGGCCGTCGTAGCCGGGCCGGTTGTCCCAGGCGAAGCCGATGGAGTTCGCGTTGGTCTCGGTGACCAGGAAGGGCGCCTGCCGGGAGGAGAACATCCAGTCCGCGGTCTGGTACATCGACCACACCCCGGTGGTCTTCCACTTCTGTTCGTGGCGGTCGGGCGTGGGGTCGGGCAGCAGCAGGCCGTCCTGCATGTCGTAGTACGGGTTGCCCGACGCGATGTCGAGGCGGTCTGTCATCTCGTCGTCCTCCACCCCCTGGCGGGTGTACGAGATGCAGGTGGTGACGAACTGCCCGGGGCGGGCGTACTCGCGCACGATGTCGGCCTGCCAGCCGATGAACTCGGTGACCTGGCGGGCCTGGAACTCCCGCCACGCGACGTCGTACTGCGGCTGGACGTTGCCGTCCGGGGTCCACAGGTCGGCCCAGGTGGCCAGTTGGTGCGACCAGTAGACCAGGCCCCATTCGCGGTTGAGGGTCTCGACGTCGCCGTACTTCTCGCGGAGGTGGTCGACGAAGCGCTGGAAGACCCCGTGGTTGTGGAAGAGGTGCAGGCCGGGTTCGTTGTCGACCTGGAAGCCGATGACGGCCGGGTGGTCGGCGTACCGGGCGACGATCCGGCGGATGACCCGCTCGGCGTGGAAGCGGAAGGCGGGGTGGGTGAAGTCGGCCTCCTGGCGGGCGCCCCAGCCGATGCGCTGCCCCGTCGCGCGCTCACCCGTGATCTCCGGGTACTGGCGGGCGAGCCACGGCGGCACGGCGTACGTCGGCGTCCCGAGGATCACGGAGATGCCCCGCTCGTGGGCGCCGTCGAGGACGGGATGGAGCCAGTCCAGTTCGAAACGGCCGTTCTCGGGCTCCCAGGTCGACCAGACCGACTCGCCGACCCGGATCACGGTGAAGCGGGCCCCGGCCATCAGGTCGAGGTCGGTCTTGAGCTGTTCGTCCGACGGTGGCGGGGAGCCGTAGGCGGGCTGGTACTCGTGGTAGTACGCGGCGCCGAACAGGACACGGGCGGGCAGATCCGCCATGAAGGGACCTCCGGGAGATCGGGATGTGGGGGTGCGCGGCCGCGAGAGCGACGGGGCGGCGGTCGGTCGGGGAGTGGGGGCGAAGGGGCGTTACTGCTTGACGCCGCCAGCGGCCAGGCCGCTCTGCCAGTAGCGCTGGAGCAGGAGGAAGGCCACCACGAGCGGCACGATCGAGATCAGCGATCCGGTGACGACCAGAGCGAACATGTCGCTGCTGGAGCCCGCGCCGCCGTTCTGCGCCTGGGCCGCCCAGGAGGAGAGGCCGACCGTGATGGGGTACAGGTTGGGGTTGTTGAGCATGATCAGCGGCAGGAAGTAGTTGTTCCAGGTCGCCACGAGCGTGAAGAGCAGGACGGTCACCAGGCCCGGGGCGAGGAGTCGCAGGGCGATCGTGAAGAAGATCCGGGCCTCGCCGGCGCCGTCGATGCGGGCGGCCTCCAGGAGGCTGTCGGGGACGGCGTCCTGGGCGTAGACACGCATGAGGTAGAGGCCGAAGGGATTCACCAGGGACGGCAGGATGACGGCCCACGGCGTGTTGACGATGCCCGCCTTGGCGAAGAGCAGGTAGGTGGGGATCGCCAGGGCGGTGGCCGGGACCATCACCGCGCCCAGGACGAGGTTGAAGGCGAGCCGGTCGCCGCGGAAGCGGAACTTGGCGAACCCGTATCCGGCGGCCGCCGCGAGCAGCGCCGCGCCGACGGCGCTGACGATGGCGTAGAGGGCCGTGTTGACCAGCCAGTGGACGAAGACGCCGTTGTCCTGGGTGAAGGTCTCCTTGATGTTCGTCAGCAGCTGCGGGGCGTCGGAGAACCACAGGCCGAAGCTGTTGAACAGGTCCTGGGTGCTCTTGGTGGAGGCGATGAGCAGCCAGAACAGCGGCAGCAGGAAGTAGGCGAGGGCAGCCAGCATGGCGATGGTCAGCGGGGTGCTGCGGCGGGACGACGGTCGGCGTCGCTTCCCCCCTTCCCCGCCGCGGGTCTTCTCCGCCGTGGGCGTGAGGGCGGCCGTGGGAGCTGTGGTCGTCACGGGGTCCTCCTGCGGTTGGCGGTCAGCAGTACGGCGTAGGAGGCGATCACGATGACGAGGCCCAGGAGGAAGGACACCGTGGCCGCGTAGTTGAGCTGGTTGCCGGTGAAGGCGAGGGAGTAGGCATAGAGGTTGGCGGTGTAGGAGCTGCTGATGACGTCCGGCGCGATCTTCATCAGGAGGCTTGGTTCGTTGAACAGCTGGAAGCTGCCGATCACGGAGAACAGCAGGGTGAGCATCAGGGCCGGCCGCAGCGCGGGGAGCTTGACGGACCAGGCGACCCGCCAGGCGCCGGCGCCGTCCATCGCGGCCGCCTCGTACAGCTCGGACGGGATGGTCCGCAGGGCGGCGTACAGGATGATCATGTTGTAGCCGACGAACTCCCACGTCACGATGTTCGCGAGACTGCCGAGCATCCAGCTGTCACTGAGGAAGTGCGGGGCGGAGAAGTCGAGTTCGCGGCTGAGCTGGGCGAAGGGGCCGAAGTCCGGGCCGTACAGATAGCCCCACATGAGGGTCGCGACGACGCTCGGGACGGCGTACGGGACGAAGATCCCGAGGCGGATCACGCGAGCCAGGCGCAGCAGGCCGCTGTCGAGGGCGAGCGCGAAGAGCAGGGCCAGGACCAGCATCAGCGGCACCTGGATCAGGAAGAACAGGGCGACGCGTCCGACGCCGTGGAGGAGCAGCGGGTCCTGGAGGGCCTTGACGTAGTTGTCGAGGCCGACGAACACGTTGCCGCCGATGAGGCGTTCCTGGAAGAGACTGAGGTAGGCGGCGTAACCGAGCGGGGCGAGGAAGAGCAGGAGGAAGAGCGCCAGGAACGGTGCGACGAACAACGGCCCTGCCGCACCGTGGCGACGCGCACCACCGAGCCGGCGACGCGTCGGCCCCGTTCGGCGCGGGCCCTTGGCGGAGGCCGCGGTTGTGGCAGTCATCGTCGGGCCTTTCTGTGGGGTGGAACTGTCCGGGGAGCGGGTCCCGCACTCCCGCCGGAACGCGGGAACGGCGAGAATGGGAGCAGCGGGAAGGCAGCGGTGAGGACGGGAGCCCGGGACCCGCACACGGTCACGACGACTTGACGCTGAAGCCCTGGGCCTTGGCGTACTTGGTCAGGCGCGACTGCCAGGTGCCGAGTGCGGCGACGGTGTCGCTCTTGTCGGCGAGGGACTTGCCGACGGTCTCGGTCCAGTCCGTCGCCGCCTGGTCCAGGAACGGCGGCCACTGGAAGGAGGAGTTGACCGTCGCGCCGATGTCGGCGAAGACCTGGTTGACCTTCTGGCCGCCGTAGAAGGACGGCGTGTCCCCGACGAACTCGGGGTCGGTGAGCAGTGCCTTCGTCGCCGGGAAGAAGAACTGCTCGGTGGCGAACATCTTGGCGCTGGCGGGGTCGCTGTTGAGGAACTGCGCGAACAGCGCCGCCGCGATCGGGTTCTTGGTCGACCGGATCACCGCGGTCGTGGAGCCGCCCCAGTTGCCGGAGCTCGGCTTGGCGGCGTCCCACTGGGGCAGCGGGGCCGCCCGCCACTTGCCCGCGGTGGCCTTGGCGGAGCCGGAGAGGAAGACCGGGCCCCAGGCCGCGGTGAGCCACGTGGCGTACTTGCCCTTGTTGAGCGCGGCGTACCAGGAGTCGGTGAAGTCCGGCTCGACGCCGATGACTCCCTCCTTGGCGAGGGTGCCCCAGTAGTCGCCGAGTTTCTTCGAGACCGCGTCGTCGACGCTGATGGTGATGTCGCTGCCGGAGGTGGCGTACGGCTTGGCACCCGCCTGCCACAACAGACCATGCCAGGCGGCGACCTGGTTGGCCGCCAGGTTGGTGAGGTAGACGTCCGGATCGGCCTTGTGCAGCTTACGGGCCGCCGCGGCGAAGTCGTCCCACGTCTCCGGAACCTGGATGCCGTGCTTGTCGAAGATGTCCTTGCGGTACAGCATGCCCATCGGGCCGGTGTCCTGGGGAATCGCCCACACCTCGCCCTTGGCGCCGCTGACCTGGCCCCACGTCCAGTCGACGAACTTGTCCTTCAGCGCGGAGGCGCCGTACGGCCCGAGGTCCAGCAGACTGTTGGTGATGGTGAACGTCGGGATGGCCTGGAACTCGATCTGCACCATGTCCGGGGCACCACTGCCGGCTTTGAGCGCCGTGCGCAGCTTGGTGTACTGCGGGGTTCCCTGGCCGGCGTTGACGACCTTGACCTTGATGGCCGGGTACTTCTTCTCGAAGAGCGCGATCTCCTGCGCGATGTTCGGGACCCACGTCCAGAACGTCAGCTCGGTCGGCGTCTTCATGGCCTTGTCGATGTCGGCCTGGCTGACCGGCTTGGAGGAAGAGGAGGAGCCGCCGGAGTCGCCGCCGCACGCGGTCAGCGCGGCGCCGAGCGACACGGCTCCGGTCGCGGTGAGGAAGAGCCGGCGGCTCATCGGGGAGGAACTGGCGAAGGATCCGGAACTGGGCATGGTGAACTCCCGCCGATGGTGAGGGTGACGGCACGCCTGGCGAGGGCATGCCGAACGGAGGTGAGGAAGGGGAGGGTTGGCGCGGACGTCACGGTCCTGCGGTCAGGACGCAGGCGATTACCGTGGTCGGGCCACGTGCTGCCGAGGTGGAAAGCCGCCGCCGGCAGGAGAATGCGGGTGGGAACAGGGACCGGTGCGCAAGCCCGGCTGGGGGCCCGCGGAACGCGGCCGGGGAGGGCGGCACCGAGCAGCAGCCGGATGGGCGGCTCATCCCCGGGGCCGTATGCCCGGCTGTGAGCTGTGGTGGCCGAGCTGATCAGCGCTGGTCAGCGGTCGTCATGGGACGCCATGGGTCGTTCTTGGACGCCATGGGACGCCAGGGGTCGTCATGGAGGTGTCACGGGGAGCAGCGTCAGGGGCGGTCCTCCCCTCGCCAGCCGGCGGCGGTGCGGCGCCCGTGGCCCGGGGTCGTCCGGGGCGTCGGAGGCGCGGTCGAGGAACGGATGACGAGGTCGACCGGTGGGTCGCTCGCCGGCAGGGGATCCGCCTGCGGGTTCTCGATGGCGTGCACAAGGCGCTTGAGCCCCTCCTGCGCCACGGTGTCGAACGGCTGCCGCACCGTGGTCAGCGGAGGAGTCACATAGCCGGCGACCGGGATGTCGTCGAAGCCGACGACACTGACGTCCTCCGGCACCCGGCGGCCGGCTTCCACCAGCGCCCGCATCAGCCCGATCGCCATGTCGTCGTTCGCGGCGAACACCGCGGTCACTTCCGGGTCGGCGGCCAGAGCGCGGCCCGCCGCGTAGCCGGACGCGGCCGACCAGTCGCCCTCGACGACCGGCGGTACGTCTCTGCCGTTCGCGGCCAGCGCGGTTCGCCAGCCCTCGAGGCGGTCCCGTGCGGCGTACCACCGCTGCGGACCGGCGAGGTGCCGCACGGTCGCGTGCCCCAGGTCCAGCAGGTGTTCGGTGGCCGCCCGTGCCATCAGGTCGGCACGGCCTCCGGCGGTCAGGACCGTGGTGGCGGGGAACGGCGGCGGCGCTCCGATGACCAGGACGGGCACGGAGACACGGACGGAGACCTCTCCCCCGCCCCCCTCCTCGTCGATCGGCTCGGAGATGACGATGCCGTCCACTCCCTGGTCGAGGAGCGAGTCCACGGCGCCCGCGATGCCCGCGGGGTCGCCCTCCATCGTGTTGACCACGCGGAGCGCGTACCCCGTGTCCCGGACGACCCGCTCGACGCCCATGAGCAACGTCGCAGGACCGTACAGGGCGGTCCCCAGCGTCACCACACCGATGGAACGGGTCCGGCCGGAGGCCAGGGCCCGGGCCGCGTTGTTGAGCCGGTAGCCGAGTTGGCCGGCGGCTTCGAGCACGCGCCTGCGCACGTCGGCGGAGACGTACGGCTCGTCGTTGAAGACCCTCGACACCGTCTTCTGCGAGACACCGGCCAGCCGGGCGACGTCCACACTGCGCGGCGCGGCGGGACCTCCGCCCCGCCCTGTTCCTCGCGTCATGGTGTCTCCCGGTGGCCGACGACAGTGCCCGACAAGGGCCCGATACCGAGCCCATGATGTCAGACGGTCGCGTGCCTGACTGCGCTGTCATGTCTACGCAGTCATGTCTACGCAGTCATAAGGCGGCCGTCAAGACTCCGGTACGCATCCGTAATGTCCCTCCCGGCAGCGGGCGGGGCCCCCACCGCGCCGGAGGCAGCGATCCGCGCAGCTCGGAGGTGCTTCAGAGCGGTGTCCGAACAGCCGTGAACCCACGCTGCGACAGGGCCGGCCGGAAAGCGGCATCAGGCCGGGACTCCCCGTATCAGGCCGGGACTGACCGTGACGACTGCCGAAAGGGGGCGTTCATTGAATGAGCACGACCCGTCCTCAGCGATGCGGGACATCGCCGAGGTCGAGGCCCCACCGTGATGTTCGCCCTCCAGGAAGAGGAGTGGATCCATGCCCGACGTCGTACACGGCCCGCGGATCGTCATCATCGGCGGCGGCATCGGCGGTCTGGCCGCCGCCGCCTTCCTGCGCCGCGCGGGGCTGACCGCCACCGTCCACGAACAGGCGAGCGCGCTCACCGAGGTCGGCGCCGGGCTGGTCGTGGCTCCCAACGCCGTACGGCTGGTGCGCCGCCTCGGCGTCATGGAGCAGCTGCTGCGCCGGGCCGTGCCGCTGGACTGGGGCTGGGAGTTCCGCCGCTGGGCGGACGGGAGCGTGCTGTCGGTGGAGAACCTGAGCGGAGTGTGCGAACGGCTCTACGGCGAGCGCACCTACGTGGTCCACCGGGCCGACCTGCTGGACACCGTCCTGGCGGCCGTGCCCGGTGAGTGGATCCGTCTGGGCGCGCGGTGCGCCTCGGTCGAAGCGGTCTCCGACGGGGCGCTCGTGCGTTTCACCGACGGCGGCCACATCGAGGCGGACGTCGTGGTCGGCGCCGACGGCATGCACTCCGTCGTCCGCGAAGCGGTGACCGAACCCGCGCCGCCGGAGTACTCCGGCCTCTGTGCCTTCCGCACCATCGTGCCCGGCCACGCCGCGCCGGACTTCGCCCTTCGGCGGGCCCAGACCCTCTGGCTCGGGCCCGGGCGGCACTTCGTGCACTATCCGATCGCGGGCGGGCAGGCCGTCAACGTCGTCGCTGTCGCCCCTGCCGGGGACTTCACCGACGAGTCCTGGAGCGCGACGGCCACGATCGAGGAGCTCCGCGCCGAGTTCGCGGGCTGGGATCCGCGCGTGACGGACCTGATCGCCGCCGGCGGTGCCCCCGGGCGGTGGGCGCTGATGGACCGGGCGCCCCTGCGTCGGTGGAGTCGGGGCAGGGTCACGCTGCTCGGTGACGCCGCCCACCCCATGTTCCCCTTCTTCGGCCAGGGCGCGGCCCAGTCCATCGAGGACGCCGCGGTACTGGCGCACTGCCTGGCCGCGTCCGCGGACGACCCCGGGCAGGCGCTGAAGCGGTACCAGTCGGCGCGGATCGAACGCACCACTCGGCTCCAGCAGGTCAGTCACGCCCGCCGGGACATCAACCACCTGCCCGACGGCCCCGAACAGCAGGCCCGTGACACGGCACTCGCCGGCTCCGACCCCCTGGTGAGCAACGGCTGGATCTACGGCCACGACGCCGAGGCGGCGCTCACCCCCTGACCGGGATCGCGGACCGAGCCGAAACGGCAGGGGGCAGGCAACGGGGCTCCCGCCGTGGCGGGCAGACGAGCGAGCGGGTCGCCGCCAACTCGGCGCCGGACGGCGCCCATTGGCTCCCGGTCACGCAGAGGGTCGGCCCCGCGCGAAGACACCCGCCCCGCATCGCCCAGCTCTCACACTAACCCTGCTGATCAACCTGCGCACCCCGTCCGGCCTCCGCCGGTCACCCCCTTGAGCGAGCCGCCGATTTCAGGGCCGGGGCGCGCCCGGACCTGCCCCCGCACGTGACCTTCGCTGCCACAAGGTCGATACTGCCGACAGCAGCGCGTCAGCAGGCCCACGTCCACGCAGCAAAGGATCTTGACGACCCGTCATCACCGTCGGCGACAGGTCGGCGCCATACCGCCGAGCCCCCTTCCCACCCACCACCGACCGCCAAGATCGAGAACTGGCCCCAACCACTCTGACCAGCGATAATTGAGACCAGAGGGCCATCTGCCACTCTTTCCAGGAGGTACCCATGAAGATGCTGATCAACGTCGCGGAAACCGTCGTCGCGGACGCGCTCCGCGGACTGGCGGCGGCGCATCCCGAGCTGAACGTGGATGTGGAGAACCGGGTGATCGTGCGGCGGGACGCTCCGGTCGCGGGAAAGGTGGCGCTGGTATCGGGTGGGGGGTCGGGACACGAGCCGTTGCACGGTGGGTTCGTGGGCCTGGGAATGCTGTCCGCGGCATGCCCCGGTGAGGTGTTCACCTCACCCGTGCCGGACCAGATGGCGCGTGCGGCCGCCGCGGTGGACAGCGGCGCGGGCGTGCTGTTCATCGTGAAGAACTACACCGGCGACGTGCTCAACTTCGACATGGCGGCGGAGCTCGCCGAGGACGAGGGCATCCAGATCGCCAAAGTGCTCGTCAACGACGACGTCGCCGTGACCGACAGTCTCTACACCGCGGGGCGGCGCGGCACCGGTGCCACTCTGTACGTGGAGAAGATCGCCGGGGCCGCCGCCGAGGAGGGGCAGCCGCTGGAGCGCGTCGAGGCGTTGGCACGGCAGGTCAACGAGAACTCCCGCACCTTCGGTGTCGCGCTCAGCGCCTGCACGACCCCCGCCAAGGGCAGCCCCACCTTCGATCTCCCGCCCGGGGAACTGGAGTTGGGCATCGGCATCCACGGTGAACCGGGGCGTGAGCGGCGCGCGATGATGACCTCGGGCGAGATCGCCGACTTCGCGGTGAACGCCATCCTGGAGGACATGAACCCGCGCAACCCGGTGCTGCTCCTCGTCAACGGCATGGGCGCCACACCGCTGCTGGAGCTGTACGGCTTCAACGCGGAGGTGCAGCGCGCGCTCACCGACCGCGGAGTGGCCGTGGCGCGCACCCTCGTCGGCAACTACGTCACCTCGCTCGACATGGCCGGCGCGTCGGTGACCCTGTGCCAGGTCGACGAGGAGCTGCTGCGGCTGTACGACGCGCCGGTGAAGACGCCGGGGCTGCGGTGGGGTGTCTGAGCGTCGCGCCCAGGCACTCGCCGACGGCCACGCCCCGAACTCGTTCAGCGCATCAACTTCCGTACCACGCAAGGAGATTCCGTGCTCGACGCCGACTTCTTCCGCCGTTGGATGACGGCCACCGCGGCGGCCGTGGACCGTGAGGCCGAGCGGCTCACCGCCCTGGACTCACCGATCGGGGACGCCGACCACGGCAGCAACCTGCAACGCGGGTTCACCGCCGTGGTGGCCACGCTGGGGAAGGAGTCCCCCGGGACGCCGGGCGCGGTCCTCGTGCTCGCCGGGCGGCAGCTGATCTCGACGGTGGGAGGCGCCTCCGGTCCGCTGTACGGCACGCTGCTGCGCCGTACCGGCAAGGCGCTGGGTGACGACGCCGAGGTCACCGAGGAGCAGCTCACGGACGCGCTGCGTACGGGCGTCGACGCGGTCATGACCCTCGGCGGTGCCGCCCCCGGCGACAAGACCATGATCGACGCGCTGGTGCCGGCCGTCGAGGCGCTCGGCGACTCGTTCGCCGCGGCGCGGGCCGCCGCCGAGCAGGGCGCGGAGGCGACGACACCTCTGCAGGCCCGCAAGGGCCGGGCCAGCTACCTGGGCGAGCGCAGCATCGGGCACCAGGATCCCGGCGCCACGTCCAGCGCGCTGTTGATCGCGACCCTCGTCGAGGCCGCCGAGGCCGCCGGTGAGTGACGCCATGGACACCACAGACGCCACAGACGCCGCGGGCACCCTGGTCGGCATCGTGCTCGTCTCGCACAGTGCCGCCGTCGCATCCTCGGTCGCCGAACTGGCGAAGGGCCTCGCGGGCGGCGGCCCCACCGCCCCGGTCGCCCCCGCGGGCGGCACCCCGGACGGCGGACTGGGCACCAGCACCGAGCTGGTGTCGGCGGCGGCCGCGGCCGTGGACCGCGGTGCCGGGGTGGCGGTCCTGGCCGACCTCGGCAGCGCCGTCCTCACCGTGAAGGCCCTCCTCGCCGAGGGCGACGAGCTGCCCGTGGACACCCGCCTGATCGACGCCCCCTTCGTCGAGGGCGCCGTCGCCGCGGTCGTCACGGCCTCGGCGGGAGCGGACCTCGCCACAGTGGAGGCGGCAGCCACGGAGGCGTACTCCTACCGGAAGGAGTGATCCAAGCCCGCAGCCAGGCCGGGGCCCGCCCGGGGCGGGTTCCGGCGCCGGGCCCGCCCCGGCTCGTGCGCACGGCACCGCGCCCACCGGGCAGCCCCCCGGTCCGCCCCTCCCCCACAAGCTTGCGCGCCAGCACCTCCCCTTGGGCAACGGCTTCCGCTTGGTTCTCGATGGGGGTCACGCGCGTGTTCTTGAAGACGACGTACGTGACCCCTGAGGCGGCGCCGCCGGTGCGTGGGTCGGGGCGGATCCCGAGGCCCTTGGCCGTGGCGTACGAGGCCTCGCCGATGAGGTGGCGGGGGCCGGTGTCCCCGACGACGGCGTACTGGACGCGGTCGCCGTAGATGACGGCGGCGACGGAACCGCCCCGGACACCGTGAGCGCGGTGGTCCCAGATGCCGCTCGGAGCGGGTATGACGATGAAGGGGAGCGTCTCGGCGTTCAGGTAGCGCCCGTCGGACTGCGTGTAGGCGGTGGTGGGCGTGAACCAGGGGTCGGTCCCGCGGTTGCAGCGGGGGCCCGACTGGCCGTCGCAGTCGATGTCCATGTCGGCCTTCCAGAACACCGCGCGTTCCGTGTCGCAGACGGGGATGTCGGCCGGGGCGCCCGCGTCACTCCGGTAGCGGCCCTTCGAGACAGGCCGGCACTCGTCCAGCCTGGTCAGCAGGTCGGCGGCGCTGACCCCCTCGAAGCTACCCCCCTCGAACCGGGCGGACTCCCGTCGGTGTGCCTCGGCGGGCACCGTCGTGAGGGCGAGCAGGACGGCGCCGACCGTGGCCGGCGCCAGCGACTGGGCACGCACGATGAGGGATCCTCTCGTCGGCGGACAGGGATGATCACCCGCCCACGGTGAGGGAAAGTCACGGCGCGAGGCCAGTGCGACACGTCCGGATGCGGCACGACGTCACCTCGGTGCACGCGTGCGGCCGAGCGCCCGGCCCGTTGCGGGCCGGGCGACTCGGCCACTCTCGTCGGCGCGGGATCAGCGACGACAGCGGGCCGCGCCGGGCAGCGTGAAGCGTCCTCGGGCGAGGGTGAGTTCACGCCGCGTCAGAGCCTCAGCATACGTAGTCGTCGTGCCGATCCCGCGGAATGGTCGCGCGCGTGAGGACGCGCCATCGGCCGCGTGAGCGACACCTCCGGGCCATGACCCACCGCCCCCCTTGACGAGAGCATGCTGACAGGCGCCCTATAGGTACAGACCAATCCGGTGTCGGGGAGGGCAGAGCCGTGCGTCGCGTTCCTGTGCTGGTGATCTGTGGCTCGTTGGTCCTCGCCGTGGCCTGCGGCCGGGACGGGGCGCCCGAGGGCCGCACGCCCGGGGCGCCCGTCGGAGTCACCGCCGCGGCGGGCAGCGCCACCAGCGTGCACGTCATGTGGAATCGAGCGTCCGGAAAGCCGGAGGTCGCCGGGTACGAGGTGTATCGCGGCACCACGAAGGTGAAGGACGTGCCCGGCGGCGAGCACATGGTGGACGTCACCGGCCTCGCCCCGGCCACCACGTACGTGTTCACGGTGCGGGCGCGGAGCACCGCAGGGGAGGTGGGGCCACCCAGCCGGCGGATACGGGCCACGACGCCCCACGCGGTCGCCGCCGACAGCAGGGCACCGAGCCGGCCGGAGCGCCCGAAGGGCACGGTGGCCGGCAGCCGGGCGGTTCAGCTGTCCTGGGGGAGGTCGGCGGACGACCGGGGCGTGGTCTCGTACGACATCCTCCAGGGGGAGTCCAAGGTGCACAGTGTGGGCGGCGGACAGACCGCGGCCGTGGTGACGGGGTTGCGGCCCGGCACCCGCTACTCCTTCACCGTGCGGGCCCGGGACGCGACGGACAACGTCTCACCCGTGAGCGAAGCCGTGCGGCTCACCACCGCGCCGGGAACGGACGACGGCCGGGGCACCGCGCCCACCGGGTTCCGTGCGACGACGCGGCGCGCCGACGGGTCGTACTACATCGACCTGGCCTGGGTCCCGCCGCGCGCCGACGGGGCGATCACGGAGTACGAGGTCCACCTCGACGGGAAGGTCGCCACCTCGCTCGTGTGGGGCGGCACGGCGCCCCAGGACCGGGCCGAGTACGGCTTCTACCTGGGGCGCGAGGCCGGAGAGACGCACCGGGTGCGGATCAGGGCGAAGCTGCCGGACGGAACGTGGGGCGGGTTCTCGGCGGAGCGCACCGTGACCACGGGACGATGAGCGGTCCCGCGTATGCACCTGTAGGGGTCCCCCGGAGGAAGGAATCCGTCACCTGGCCGGGGGCGGTCCGCATGCGGCGGGAGCCGGAGGCACGTTGGCTCGCCCTGAGGCAGCACGGGGTTTCCCGATCCTCGGCGGCGCAAGGGACGTACCGCCAACCGTGCCGCTGGAGGGCAGTCCTATGCGCAGCATTCAGCCACTCGTCCGCTCCTGCCTGACCACGACCGCCGCCGCCGCGCTGCCGCTCGCCCTGGCCGCTCCGGCCATCGCCGCGCCGGGGATCTCGGTGAGCACCAGCGGGTCCACCGTCACGGTCACCACCAGCGCGTGCCCCACCATGGACGCCAACGGCAGGTTCGGCAGGGCCTCGCTGATGTCCAGCGGGCAGACGAGCTCCGCCCAGGGACGCCAGGCGACGCTGACCGGGTCGAGCACCACCCAGTCGGCCGTCTTCGGCAACGTCAGTCCGGGCACCTACACCGTGACCGTGGTGTGCAACGACGGAACCACGGCCGGCACGCAGTCCATCATCGTCTCCGGCACCCCCACGCCCACCCGTACCCCCACACCCACACCCACGCGCACCATCTCCGCGACCGCCTCACCCTCGCGCGGCGTCATGGGTGGTGTCGGCGGGGCCGCCAAGGACTACGGCACCCTCACGCTGGTGGGCGGCGGGGTCCTGGTGGCCTCAGGCCTGGGCGCGACGGTCTGGTACCTGCGCCGCCGGGCCAAGCCGCACCGCCTGTGACACCTGGTGCCGCGCCAGGGCCTGTCTGACAATTCCCGTCGTCGCCCGGAGGGCGGCCTCGCGGCGTCAGGTGCGTGCTCTGGGGGTCCCCCCGGCCGAAGGTTGGGGGAGTGCCGGGCTTAGACCCTCGTACTGGATGCACTTGGGTCTACGCCCGGTGCGGCGAGTGGGGGCACCTCCCACGCCCTTAAGGCAGTGGGGGAACGTGCAGGGCGTCGCGAGGCAGACGGGAATTGTCGAACAGGCCCTAGGAGGAGCCCTCGGGCGCGGGCAGGCGCTCGAACTCCTCCAGGGCGTGGGTCAGCCACCGCGTCCAGAACGTCTCCAGGTCGATGCCCGCCCTCAGGATCAGATGCTGCAGGCGGTCCTGGGGCGTGTCCCTGTCGCGTCCGAAGTCACGCCGCTGGATCTCCTCGTACTCCGCCAGCTGCCGCTGGTGCAGGGCGAGATGGCGGCGCAGGTCGTCCTCGATGCCCGTCGTGCCGACCACGGCCGAGGCGCGCAGCCGCAGCAGCAGGGTGTCCCGCGGCGGCTTGGGGTCCTGGGAGGCCGCCGTCCAGCGGGCCAGCTCGGCACGGCCCGCGGGCAGCACCTCGTAACTCTTCTTCTGCCCGCGGGTCGGCTGCTCGGACGGCAGGGCACGGATGTAGCCCTCGTTCTCCAGTTTTCCCAGCTCGCGATAGATCTGTTGGTGCGTCGCCGACCAGAAGTAGCCGATCGAGCGGTCGAACCGGCGGGTCAGATCGAGCCCCGACGACGGCTTCTCGAGCAGAGCGGTGAGGATCGCGTGCGGGAGTGACATGGCCTCATCCTAGGTTCGCCCCGCCGGCCTCCCAGGGCCTGTCGCCGAACTCCCGTCGTCCGCGGAAGGGCGGGCCCTGCGACGTCAGAGTGCGTGCATGGCGCCGCAGGGCAGACGGGAGTTCGGCGACAGGGCTAGAGCGCCGCCGCCAGCTCGGTGCCCTGCTTGATGGCCCGCTTGGCGTCCAGTTCGGCGGCCACGTCGGCGCCGCCGATGAGGTGCGCGCTGCGGCCCGCGGCGACCAGGGTCTCGTACAGGTCGCGGCGCGGTTCCTGTCCGGTGCAGAGCACGACCGTGTCGACCGGGAGGACCTGGCGGACGCCGTCGACGGTGACGTGCAGTCCGGCGTCGTCGATCAGGTCGTACTGGACGCCCGGAACCATGGCGACCCCGCGGTGCTTGAGCTCGGTGCGGTGGATCCAGCCGGTGGTCTTCCCGAGGCCGGCGCCGACCTTGGTGGTCCTGCGCTGCAGGAGGTGCACGGAGCGCGGCGGGGCGGGCCGCTCGGGTGCGGCGAGGCCGCCGGGGGCGCGGTAGTCCATGTCGACGCCCCACTGGCGGAAGTACTCCGCCGGGTCCTCGCTCGCCTCGTCTCCGCCGTCGGTGAGGTACTCGGCGACATCGAAGCCGATGCCGCCCGCGCCGAGGATCGCGACCCGTTCGCCGACCGGCGCGCCGTCGCGCAGGACGTCGAGGTAGCCGAGGACGCTCGGGTGGTCGACGCCCGGGATGTCGGGCGTGCGCGGGGTGACACCGGTGGCGACGACGACGTCGTCGTACGGGGTGAGGTCGTCCGCGGTGACGTAGGCACCCAACCGCACGTCCACACCGCGCAGTTCGAGCTGGGCGCGGAAGTACCGCAGCGTCTCGTCGAACTCCCGCTTGCCGGGGACCTTGCGGGCGACGTTCAGCTGGCCGCCGATCTCCTTCGCGCCGTCGAAGAGCGTGACGTCGTGGCCGCGTTCGGCGGCGGAGACCGCGCAGGCGAGTCCGGCCGGGCCGGCGCCAACCACCGCGACGCGCTTGCGCCGCCGTGTCGGGGAGAGGACGAGTTCCGTCTCGTGGCAGGCGCGCGGGTTGACCAGGCAGGAGGTGATCTGTCCGCTGAAGGTGTGGTCGAGGCAGGCCTGGTTGCAGCCGATGCAGGTGTTGATGGTGTCGGGCCGGCCCTCACGCGCCTTGGCGACGAAGTCGGGGTCGGCGAGCATGGGCCGGGCCAGCGACACCATGTCGGCGTGGCCCTCGGCGAGCAACTGCTCGGCGAGTTCGGGGGTGTTGATGCGGTTGGTCGTGACGAGCGGTACGGAGACGGCGCCCATGACCTTCTTCGTCACCCACGTGTAGGCGCCGCGCGGCACCGACGTGGCGATGGTGGGGATGCGTGCCTCGTGCCAGCCGATGCCCGTGTTGATGATCGTCGCTCCGGCGGCCTCCACCGCCCTGGCGAGGGTGATCACCTCGTCGAGCGTGGAGCCGCCGGGCACCAGGTCGAGCATCGACAGGCGGTAGACGACGATGAAGTCCTCGCCGACCGCCTCGCGCACCCGCCGCACGATCTCGACGGGGAAGCGCACGCGGTTCTCGTACGAGCCGCCCCAGCGGTCCTCGCGCCGGTTGGTCTGGCGGGCGATGAACTCGTTGATCAGATAGCCCTCGGAGCCCATGATCTCGACGCCGTCGTAGCCGGCCCGGCGCGCGAGACGGGCCGTCCGCGCGTAGTCGTCGATGGTCTGCTCGACCTCGGCGTCGGTGAGGGCGTGCGGCACGTAGGGGCTGATCGGCGCCTGGAGGGCGCTCGGGGCGACGAGATCGCGGTGGTAGGCGTAGCGCCCGAAGTGCAGGATCTGCAGGGCGATCCGGCCCCCCTCGCGGTGCACGGCGTCGGTGATCTGCCGGTGCTGTTCGGCCTCCGCGTCGGTGGTGAACTTGGCGCCGCCCTCGTACGGCCGGCCCGCCTCGTTGGGCGCGATGCCGCCGGTGACGATGAGGCCCACTCCCCCGCGCGCCCGCGCCGCGTAGAACTCCGCCATGCGCTCGAAGCCGCGCTCGGCCTCCTCCAGGCCGACGTGCATGGAGCCCATGAGCACGCGGTTGGGGAGCGTGGTGAAGCCCAGGTCAAGGGGCTGAAGCAGGTGGGGAAATCGGCTCATCGGGCCCTCCGTGCGTGGCGTCGTCCCGACCGTTGTAGACGACGCCACGCGGTTTTTGCAACTAGTTGCACAACGGGTGAGGGCAAGCCCACATCCGGGCGGAGGGCACGGCTAACCGAGGGTTTCGGCTCTGGTGCCGATCACGACGTGGGCGTCCCACTCCTCCGACACCGCGAGGCGTGTGCTCAGCCCGCAGTGCCTGAAGGTCTCCACGGCGAGCGGTGCCTGCCGTGCGCTCGTCTCGACGAGCAGGTGACCGCCGGGCGCCAGCCAGCGGGGCGCCTCGGCCGCGACCCGGCGCAGGATGTCGAGCCCGTCCGCGCCGCCGTCGAGAGCGACCCACGGTTCGTGGTCGCGGGCCTCCGGCGGCAGGAGGGGGACCTCGTCGGTGGGGACGTACGGGACGTTGGCCGCGAGGAGGTCGACCCGGCCGAGCAGGGTGCCGGGCAGGGCGGCGAAGAGATCGCCCTCGTGGACGTGGCCCCCGAAGTCGGCGACGTTGCGGCGGGCGCACCGCACCGCCGTCGGCTCGATGTCGGCGGCGTGCAGTGCGGCACCGTCGAGGGCAGCGGCGAGCGCCGCCCCCACCGCGCCCGAGCCGCAGCACAGGTCCACGACGAGGGACGCGCCGGGCGCCGCGGCCAGTGCCTGTTCGACGAGGAACTCCGTACGACGGCGGGGTACGAACACGCCGGGATCGACGGTGATGCGCAGCCCCCGGAACCGGGCCCAGCCGAGGACGTGTTCAAGAGGCAGGCCCGCGATGCGCCGGTCCAGCATGGCAGTGACCTCGTCGGGCGTACGGGCGGAGGAAAGGATCAACTCCGCCTCGTCCTCGGCGAAGACGCAGCCCGCGGAGCGAAGCGCGGTGACGACGGCGGGAGTCGAGAGAAAACGCATGGATAGCCGAGAGCCTTTCGGTGGGCCGAAGGGTGCTCTGGCGGTGCGGTCTCAGCGCACCGTGCCGCATTGAGGTGAGAGCACCCGACCTGACACAGCGGTGATGGTTCCCACCTCCCCCGAAGACGTGACGACTGGCCGTCCACAGTACCTCACGGGCGCCCACCGCCACTCCCGTTTCGCCGACGCACCGTCACGTCTCACCGCCCGACAGTCACGCGCTCCTCCAGCCCTTCACTCGCGGGCACCCGCACCGCCCGGAATGTGGTCGTACGACGCAGCCGGAAGCCCAGCGACTCGTACAGCCGTATGGCGCCGGTGTTGCCCGCACCCGTGTGCAGGAACGGGGTCTCGCCGCGCTCGCGGATGCCGTGGGCCACGGCACGGATCAGCCGGGTCGCGAGGCCCTCACCGCGGAAGTCCGGGTCGGTGCAGACCGCGCTGATCTCCGTCCATCCGGGCGGGTGCATCCGCTCCCCCGCCATCGCGACGAGGGCGCCGCCGCGGCGTATCCCGAGGTAGGTGCCGAGCTCGACGGTGCGGGGCAGGAAGGGGCCGGGTCTGGTGCGTGCGACCAGGTCGAGCATGTCGGGTACGTCGGCGGGTCCGAGCCGTACGGCCTCCGGGTCGGGGGCGGTGTCCACGTTGTCGTCGACGAGTTGGACGCCGTCGAGGCTGAACGTCACGTCCCAGCCGTCCGGGAGCGTCCCCCGGAAGCCCGGCAGCTCGACCTCCGCGCCGGGGCCCGCCAGCGCCGCCACGTCCGCCCAGTCGCCGGCGTCGGGCTCGTCGGGCAGGGCCAGCCACGGGGACACGTCGACGGGGTAGCGGAGGACCCGGCCGCGCCGCTCGGCGAAATGGGCGTGGGGGCCGGTCAGCGCGGCCAGGGCGGGATTGTCCAGGACATGACTCGCGGGGACCGCGCTCGTGCGGTTCGTGCGGATCGTGCGACTCGTACGGCTCATGTGCCGACCTCGATCACGATCTTGCCCCGGGCGTGGCCCTCCTCGACCGTGCGCAGTGCCTCGCCGGCCCGGTCGAGGGGGACGGTCCGCGTCACATGGGGCCGCAGGCTGCCGTCGACTACCAGCTTGGCCACCTCGTCCAGCACGGCGGCGGTGCGGGCGCGGGCGACGGGCGCGCCGCCGAGTCGTCCCACGATGTCCTTGCCGCCCGCGGTGATCAGCTTCGTGCGGTCGTCGAGCAACTCGGCCGCCGCCTCGAGAACCTCGCCGCCCACCAGGTCGTAGACCGCGTCCACGCCGTCGGGCGCCGCGGCCCGTACGTCCGTCACGAAGTCCGGGCCGGAGGGCACGTGCACGGCGCCGAGGGACTCGACGAACGCCTTCTTGCCCGCGCCCGCCACACCGATGACCTTCGCCCCGAGGGCCCGGGCGATCTGCACGACGGCCACGCCGACGCCGCCGCCCGCGCCGGTGACGACGAGGGTGGCACCGGCGGGCAGGTCCAGCTGGCGGACGCCGTCGTAGGCGGTCGCCGCCGCGACGGGCAGGGCGGCGGCGTCCGTGAAGGAGATCTCCGCGGGCTTGTGGGCGGTCACGGCGACGGGCAGCAGCGCGTACTCGGCGTATCCGCCGGCGACCGGGTTGCCGAACACCTCGTCACCGACGGCGAATCCGGTCACGTCCGGGCCCACCTGCTCGACGACTCCGGCGGCCTCGTTGCCGAAGACGGCGGGCAGTTCCCGGGCGCTCTGGCCGGGGCGGGCATAGCCGCTGCGCTGCTTGAAGTCGACGGGGTTGACGCCGGCCGCGCGCACCGCGACGAGCAGCTCGCCGGGGCCGGGGACCGGCTTCTCCTGCTCGACGAGGGCCTCGGCCTCCGGGCCGCCGTACCGCGTGAAGACATACGCCTTGGGCATGGGTTTCCACTCTCCTTCGCTGTCACCAGGTCACCGGTCGCACCGCGGAACCACCGTGGTCGGCACCTTGCGGCAAGGAAGATCGCGCGCGGGCTATTCCCGTCGGTCCGGAGAGTTCATGATGCCGCAATGATCACCGCGGGCCCGCGGACCGGAGCACCGTGCCCGCGGACGTACCGTGGGACGCGTGCGCACGGTCACCCCCTCGCACCCCTCACCACGTCCGGCCTGGAGGCACCCACCCGTCATGCACGTCACCCGAGGCTTCACCGGACGCCCGCGCGTCCCCGACGCCGGACTGCCGCCCGGCCAGTACGACGCGCGCGACGACTGGCCGGTGCTGTCGGCCGAGGTCACGCCCGCGCTGGCGACGGCCGACTGGACGTTCCGGATCGACGGGCTGGTGGCCGAGCCGCGCAGTTGGAGCTGGGACGAGGCGCACGCGCTGCCGGCTTCGGTGTACCAGGGCGACATCCACTGTGTGACGGGCTGGTCGAAGTTCGGGGTGCGGTTCGGGGGCGTGTCCCTGGACGCGTTCCTGGATCTCGTACGGCCGCTGCCGACGGCGACGCACGTGGTGGCGTACGCGCACACCGGGTACACCTCGAACCTTCCGCTCGCCGACCTCACCGGGGGCCGCGCGTGGATCGCGTGGGAGTACGGCGGGCGGCCGCTGTCCGCCGAGCACGGCGGCCCGGCGCGGCTGGTCGTGCCGCACCTGTACTTCTGGAAGAGCGCCAAGTGGATAGCGGGCCTGCGGATCCTCGACCAGGAGGAGCCGGGCTTCTGGGAACGCAACGGCTACCACGCGCGCGGCAACCCGTGGGAGGAGCAGCGGTACGCCGGCGACTGAGCCGGCCGTACCCGTGGGACATGCGATGACCGAGACGTACACACCCCCGACCCGGTTCGCCGTGCCCGGCCGTATCGCCGTGAGCGGGCAGGCCGCGAGCGTGTGGCAGACGGCCACGCTGACGGAGATCCGCCGGGAGACGCCGCGCGCCGCGACGTTCCGGTTCGCCGTGCCCGGCTGGTCGGGGCATCTGCCGGGGCAGCACCTGATGGTGCGGCTGACCGCGGCGGACGGCTATGTGGCGCAGCGCCACTACTCGATCGCGTCCGCGCCCGACGACACCGGGCACATCGAGCTGACCCTGGACCACGTCGAGGGCGGCGAGGTGTCCGGCTGGTTCCACACCGTGGCCGGGCCCGGGGACCAGGTGGAGGTGCGAGGGCCGCTCAGCGGGTTCTTCGCCTGGCCGGGCGACCGGCCCGCGCTGCTGCTCGGGGCGGGGTCCGGTGTCGTCCCCCTGATGTCGATGGTCCGCCACCACCGGGCACGGGAACTCACGCTGCCACTGCGGCTGCTGGTGTCGGCGCGCAGCCCCGAGGAACTGATCTACGCGAGCGAGTACGGCGCGGAGACCACCCCGGTCTTCACCCGCAGGGCGCCGGAGGGCGGGGCCGTGGGACGTGTGTCGGCCGCCCATGTGGCGGCGCTCCTGGCCGAGCCGCCACATGACGGGTGGGAGGCCTATGTGTGCGGCTCCAACGGGTTCGCTGAGCACGCCTCACGCCTGCTGGTCGCGGCGGGGCAGCCGGTGGAGCGGATCCGCATCGAACGGTTCGGCTGAGGCCCGGGCAACCGGCTGATCCGCGGCCGGAGGGTGAGGTCAGCCGTGACCAGGAGCCCGGCCCCTGGTGGAGGCCTTCACGAGGTGGGGGGCGGGCTCGGACCACCTCCTCGGAGACGGGCGTCGCCCGGGTGATGACTCCCGCCTTTCGCGTGGCCGACGCATGCCCTTCGAGGGAGGCCCTTCGCGGGGGTTCCGCCGGTCGCCGGTGGGCGTGGACCTGCTACGGGTGGGCGTTTCGGGGTGACCGGGCTGGGAACTCCAGCGGCAGAGGAGAACCGCTGGAACTGCTGTTTTCGGACGGCCGGGCCAGGGCCGCGCGATCAGGCGTCATGAGGGCTCCTCCTCGGTTCGCCGGGTGAAGTGCGAGTTCCACAGGGGACGCGGATCAGTCGCGGGAAAGGCGCGCGGCCGGTGGTGGTACGAAGCCGTCGGCAGAAGGAGATGGAGATGCGAACCCGGGTGCGCGGCTGGCGCTGGCGCCCCAATCCACTGCGTAGGCGCTCCCACGTGGTCGAGGCGTGGACGGCTCTCGTCGTCACGGTCCTGCTTGTCGTCGGCGCGCCCCTGGCCGGGGTGGCCGCGGGTTCCTGGGCACACGCCACGGCGCGGGCCGAGGCCGCGGAACAGCGGGCCGGACTGCACCGGGTCGGTGCCGTGCTGGTGGCCGACGCCCCGGCCTCGGTCCCCACCTCGCAAGGCGACAGGCAGCCCACCTACGCCGTGAAGGCCCGCTGGACTGATCCGCGTGAAGGCACCAGGACCGGGCTGGCCCGGGTGCCGGCGGGCACCCGCAGCGGGGAATCCGCCCAGGTATGGCTGGATGCCCGCGGTCGCAGCGTCGACCCGCCGCCGACGAGCGATGCGATCTGGCAGCACGCGCTGGCGTTCGGCGCGTGCGCCACGGCAGGCGCCGTCGCCGCCGTCCTGGCCGGGAACCTGCTGGTACGCCGGATCACTCTGCGGCACCGGCTGGCCGAGTGGGAGCGGGAGTGGGCGCGGACCGGGCCCGAGTGGGGGCGTCGCCGGGCCTGAGGCGGACGCCACAGCACCGGCCGGGGAAGGCGCGCCGAGTCCAGTTCCGCGATCTTCACCGCTTCCGAACTCACCCTGCATAGAAGGCGGTTGCTGCCGATCACGACTCTCCGTACGCTGTGGGTCACGCTGACGGCACCGAGGACGCCATCCGTCTTCTCGGCAGAGCCATGGGTGACGCGTCTTCGGGTGCTCCAACGTCCGTATCTGAAGAGGCGCGTTTTCCATTCAGCGAGGCTGTTGATAGTTGAATGGCCGCACTGCCATACTCCGGTTTCCCCGTCCCCACACTTTCCACGTCCCCCCACGATCCGCACGAATGCGTGGCTCTGTAGGTTGTCGGGTCCCAACACGGGCCTTTTCCGACGCGGTGGAGTCACGTGCGTGACATAAGGCAGCGAAGAAGGTGCTTGTGTCCCAACACCACCCACCCCATGGTGGTTATGCCCCGCCTCCCCCCACCGGGTTCGAACCGACCGGCCCGCAGGCAATTCACCACGACCCGGAATTCGGTTCACTTCGGCGCGCATATCGCTCGTTCGGCGCGCTGACGGTGCTGCTGTCCGTTGGCGGATTTCTTTCGTACGTTCTGCTGTCGAGTTTCGCTCCGTCGCTGATGAACCAGCAGTTGGTCGGTGAACTCACCATTGGACTGACGCTCGGACTCGTCCAGTTCGTTGTCATGGGTGTCGCGGCGTGGCGGTACGTGCGGCACATGCGTGAGCGGGTCGACCCGATCGTCCTGCGGCTGCGCGCACAACAGCGTGAGCGCGAGCGCGAGCAGCAGCAGCGGACCCGCGTTCCGGCCGGAAGGCGGTTCCGCGCGTGGTGACGCAAGCGGCCGCCGTCGTCGACCAGTTCAGCCTGCGCCTGACGTTCATCCTGTTCGTGTCCGTCGTCGTGGTCACCCTGTTCACGGCGCTGCTGACGGCCCCGCAGCGCGACGAGATCAGCGAGTTCTACCTCGGCAACCGGGACATGACGCCGTTGCGCAACGGGCTCGCGATGTGCGGCGCCTACCTGTCGGCCGCGACGCTGCTCGGCAGTACGGGACGGGTCGCGCTGAACGGGTACGACGGCCTGCTCTACCTCGGTGGCACGGTGGTCGCGTGGATGATGGTGCTGCTGGTCATCGCCGAACCGCTGCGCAACACCGGCAAGTACACCCTGGGTGACGCCCTGGCACTGCGGCTGCCGGACGGACAGCGGTCGGTGCGACTGGCGCTCTCCCTGTGCACGCTGGCCGTGTGCCTTCTCTACCTGGTGGCCCAACTCGTTGGCAGCATCGCCCTGTTGACGCAGTTCATCGGCGACCCCAGCGGAACGACGCGGACGATGTGCGTGGTGGTCATCGGCTCCATGGTCGTGGTGTACGCGGCGATCGGCGGCATGCCGGGCGCCACGTTCCTCCAGGTCGTCAAGGCCGTGATGCTGGTCGCCGGAGTGGCGGTCACCGCCGTCATGGTGCTGCACCACTTCAGCTGGAACATCGACGACCTCCTGTCAGCCGCCGCCGAGAACAGCGCTCTGGGCGGGCGCTTCCTCGAGCCCGGGTTGCAGTACGGCGGGACCACCACCAACAAGCTGGACTTCTTCAGCCTGCAGCTGGCCATCGTGCTCGGGCTCGCCGCGCTGCCGCACGTCATGATGCGACTGCTCGCCCCGCGCACCAACCGCGTCCTGCGCGGCTCCGTGGTGTGGTCCGTCGGCCTGGTCGGCTTCGTCTGCCTGATGGCGGGTGTGCTGGGTCTCGGCGCCACCGCGATCGTGGGCCGGGAGAACATCGCGGAGCTCGACCCCCGGGGCGACGCGACCGTCCTGTTGCTCGCCCACAAACTCGGCGGCGGCGTCCTCGAAGCACTCCTGTCCAGCCTCGCCTTCATCACGCTGCTCGCCGTGGCGGCGGGACTCACGCTCGCGGCGGCCACCTCGCTCGCCCACGACCTCTACGGTGAGGTGATCCGCAAGGGTAAGGCGAAGCAGACGGAGGAGCTGGGCGTCGCCCGGCTCGCCGCGGTCGTCATCGGCGTGATGGGCATGCTGCTGGCCCTGCTGTCGTGGGGCACGAGCACGGCCACGCTGGCGTTCCTCGCCTTCGCGATCGCCGCCTCCGCCATCCTGCCGACGATCGTCTACGGACTCTTCTGGCGCGGCTTCACCGCACGCGGCGCACTGCTCAGCCTGTACGGCGGGCTGCTCTGCTCGGTGCTCCTGGTGGTGTTCTCCCCGATCATCTCCTCGCAGCCCAGCTCGGTGTATCCGGACGCGGACTTCGCCTGGTTCCCGCTGCAGAACCCCGGCATCGTGTCCATCCCCGCGGGCTTCCTGCTGGGCTGGATCGGCTCCCTGGCCGGCGGGCGCACACCGGCCACGACGCCGGACGACACGTTCGATGAGTTCGAGGTCCGCGCCCTGGTCGGAACCGACCAGAGGTGACGGGACAGCGGCGATGACCCGAGGTCAGGGGTGGCCGGAACGGATCGCCCGACCCTGGCGGCGCGCGGCGATCACATCGTACGGTGTGATCAACCGCACCCCTGACCTCGAAGGTGGTCATAGATGGCCCTGTTCGACCTGCCCCTGGACGAGCTTCGTGGTTATCGAAGCGCTTCACCGGAGCCGGAGGACTTCGACGCGTTCTGGGCGAAAACGCTCCAGGAGGCACGCGCCCACGACCTCGACGTACGCTTCGAACCGGTCGAGACCCATCTGAAGACGGTCAAGGTGTACGACGTCACCTTCGCCGGGTTCGGCGGTCACCCGGTGAAGGGCTGGCTGGTCCTGCCGGCGTCGGCGGACACCCCGCGTCCCGCGGTCGTCGAGTTCATCGGGTACGGCGGCGGCCGGGGCCTTCCCCACACGCACCTGCTGTGGGCGTCGGCGGGCTACGCGCACTTCGTGATGGACACCCGCGGCCAGGGCAGCGGATGGGGCGGTGGCGGCGACACGCCCGACCCGGTGGGCGGTGCCCCCGCGTACCCCGGTTTCATGACGCGGGGCGTCGACGCCCCCGAGAACTACTACTACCGGCGCGTGTACACGGACGCCGTACGTGCCGTGGAGGCGGCCCGGTCGCACCCGCTGGTCGACGACGCGAAGACGGCTGTCTCGGGTGGCAGCCAGGGCGGCGGCATCTCCATCGCCGTCGGCGGTCTGCTGCCCGATCTCGTCGCGGTCGCCCCGGACGTGCCGTTCCTGTGCGACTTCCCGCGTTCGACGACGCTGACGGACCGCGACCCGTACCGGGAGATCGGCAACTTCCTCAAGACCCACCGCGGCCGCACCGAGCAGGTCCGGCGCACGCTCTCCTACTTCGACGGCGTCCACTTCGCCGCGCGCGGCCGGGCGCCCGCCCTGTTCTCGGCGGCCCTGGAGGACCAGACGTGCCCGCCGTCGACGGTCTTCGCGGCCTTCAACGCCTGGGCCCACGGCGACAAGCACATCGAGGTCTACGACTTCAACGACCACGAGGGCGGCGGCCCTTACCAGGAAGCGGCCAAGCTGGAGTGGCTGGCGTCGCGGCTCTGACGGGCGGAGGCACTCGACGGGACCGGCCGGAACCGCCCGGCGCTTCGTCCGTCTGACCTGACCCAACACCGCCCAACGGCTTCCCCGCTGTCCGACCAGTCGGTATGTTCGGGTGGCCCGGACCTCGGCTCCGGGCTTTCCGCGACACGGACGAGGGAGGGGCCCATGTCCCAGATTCACGGCCACTGCGACCCACGGTTCGAAGCGGTGCGCGCCGCGTTCGAGGAGAACTTCCGGGATCGCGGCGAGGTGGGTGCGGCGGTCTCCGTGACGCTCGACGGCGCCACGGTCGTGGACCTGTGGGGCGGCTGGGCCGACGAGGCCCGCACCCGGCCCTGGGAGCGGGAGACGCTGGCCAACGTGTGGTCGACGTCGAAGGGGCCGACCGCCCTGTGCGCGCACATCCTGGCCGACCGCGGGCTGCTCGATCTCGACGCGCCGGTGGCCGCGTACTGGCCGGAGTTCGCCGCGGCGGGCAAGGAGCGCGTGCTCGTACGGCATCTGCTCTCGCACCGCGCGGGTCTGTCCGGGATGCGTGAGCCGCACTCGTTCGAGCAGCTCTGTGACTGGGAGCTGACGGTGCGGCGCCTCGCGGCTCAGGAGCCCTGGTGGGAGCCGGGCACGCGGTCCGGGTACCACGCGTTCACGTTCGGCTTTCTGGTGGGCGAGGTGGTCCGGCGGATCACAGGGCTGTTGCCGGGCGCGTTCCTGGAGCGCGAGGTGACGGGGCCGCTCGGGATCGACTTCACGATCGGGCTGCCGGAGAAGGAGTCAGGTCGCGCGGCGGAGCTGGTGCATCCGCCGGTCGCCGACGCCAGTGAACAGGCGGCGGTCTTCGCACAGTTGTCGCCCACGGCGATCGCCGCTCTCGCCAACCCCGTGGTGGGCGCCGCCGAGGCCAACACCGAGCGGTGGCGGACCGCCGAGATCCCGGCCGCCAACGGACACGGCACGGCCCGAGCGGTCGCCGCACTGTACGGGATCCTCGCCCGGCGCGGCTCGTGGGGCGGACACAGGGTGCTGTCTCCGGAGGCCGCCGAGCGGGTGCGCGAGGGGCAGGGCAGCTGCCGGGACCTGGTGCTCGGCGCCGGGCTCGGGCACGAGACGGAGATCGGACTCGGCCTCTGGCTCAGCGGCCCGGGCGGCTCGTACGGGCCCAACCCGAGGGCGTTCGGGCACGACGGGTACGGCGGCTCGTGCGGCCTCGCCGACCCCGAGGCGGGTGTCTCGCTCGGTTACGTCATGAACCGCATGGGCCCGCACATCGCTGACGATCCACGCAAGATGGCGCTCGTGGAGGCCCTGTACGGGGCGTTGTGAACGGTCGACGCTCGCCCGAGCGGCGACCGCCTCGGCGCTGGTCGCCGGGCCCGGTGCGGGGCGTCCGGCGCGAGGGTCAGACCGGGCGTGAGGAGCCGTCCCGGCGTGTCGCCACGACCATCCGGCAGCGCGGGCTCCCGTCACGCCGCCGCCCGAACTCGGGCAGCGCGTACAACTCGACGTCGAACCCGGCCCGCTCCAGCCCGGGCCGCACCTCCCCCAGCCGGAACGGCCGGTAGTACATGACGAAGGGCGGACGCCACACCGCGTTGCGCGCCCGCATCGCCGTGTCGAAGCCCAGCAGGGCCCAGTACCAGGGGGAGCTCGGCGGCGCGGGCGCCGGCAGCGGGAACGCGAAGCGTCCGCCCGGTCTCAGCACGGAGTGGACCTGACCGAACAGCTCCGGGAACTCGCGCGGCAGGAAGTGCCCGAACGCCCCGAAGCTCACGACGAGGTCGAAGACGGAACCGAAGGGCAGGGCCAGGGCATCACCCCGGACCCAGGCGACACGGGGCCCGGGCTCGGGTTCGGGTTCGACTTCCGGTTCCGGTTCCGGTTCCGCGGGACGGGACGCCTGGTCCCTCCCCACCGCCAGCATCCCCGCGCTGATGTCGACCCCGGTCACGCTCTCCCGGCACACGGCGCGCAGGACGCCCATGCCCGCGCCCGTGCCGCAGCACAGGTCGAGCCCGTGGTCGACCGGCCCCATGGCGGACAGCGCCCGCTCCACGGCGTCCAGGACCGTGTCCGGCGTACGGAAGGGGGTGTGGTCGAACTTGGGCGCGAGGAGGTCGTATCCGTGCTCGACGGAGGAGAGCGCCTGAACAGCCAGTTCGCGGAGGCTGGGACCCTGCGGAGTGAACATCACCCTCAGCCTAGACGCCGGGCGGCCTTCGGTTCAGGGGCAGCGGACGATCAGGCAGGTCACCTATCGTCACAGCATGACTTCGTTCCGTCCCGCCCCCGCCTGGCTGGCAGACGCCGTCTTCTACCAGATCTATCCGCAGTCGTTCGCCGACTCCAATGGTGACGGCATCGGCGACTTCAACGGAATCGCCGAGCACCTCGACCACCTGTCCTGGCTGGGCGTCAACACCGTCTGGCTCAACCCGTGCTTCGTCTCGCCGTTCCGCGACGCCGGGTATGACGTGTCCGACCACCTGCACGTGGCACCCCGCTACGGCTCCAACGACGAACTCGCCAAACTCGTCGACGAGGCCCGCCGCCACCGCATTCGCGTCCTGCTCGACCTCGTGGCAGGACACACCTCCGACGCGCACCCGTGGTTCACGGCGTCCGCGAACGACCCGGACGACCACCGCTACATCTGGGCGCCCGACGGCCGCCCCGACGGCTTCGTGCCCTCCCCCGGCAGCCGCCCCGGCGCCTATCTCCCGAACTTCTTCGACTCGCAGCCTGCCCTCAACTTCGGCTACGCGCGCGAGAACCCTGCCGAACCGTGGCGCCTGCCGGTGGACGCCGAAGGCCCGCGCACGAACCGCGAGGCCCTCCGTTCGATCATGGACCACTGGCTGCGCCTCGGCGTCTCGGGTTTCCGCGTCGACATGGCCGCCTCCCTCGTCAAGGACGACCCGGACCGGAGCGAGACCGCCAGGATCTGGTCCGAGCTGCGCCAGTGGCTGGACACCGCGCACCCGGAGGCCGTCCTGCTGTCGGAGTGGGGCGAGCCCGAGGTGTCGGTCGCGGCGGGCTTCCACGCGGACTTCTTCCTCCAGTTCGGCGGCCCCGCCGACGGCCTCGCCCTGCGCTCGCTGTGGAGCAACGGCGAGGGCACCGTCAACGAGGACTGGGACCCGCTCGACTGCTTCTTCGACCCCGGCGGCAGGGGCTCGCCCCGCCCGTTCGTGGAGGCGTGGGAGCGGGCCTCCACGGCCGTCGGCAGCAGCGGGTTCATCTCCCTGCCCACCGCCAACCACGACTTCTCCCGCCTCAACTGCGGCCCGCGCACGGCCGAACAGCTCCCCGCCGCCTTCGCCTTCCAGCTCACCTGGCCCACGCTCCCGGCCATCTACTACGGCGACGAGATCGGCATGCGCTACATCGACGGACTGCCCGACACGGAGGGCAGCGTCCTCGGCCCCCGCTACAACCGGGCGGGCTCGCGCACGCCGATGCAGTGGGACGACACGGAGAACGCCGGCTTCTCCACGGCCCCCGTCGACGACCTCTACCTGCCGGTCGACCCGGCCCACGACCGTCCGACGGTCGCCGCCCAGCACGCCGACGAGGGCTCCCTCCTCCATCTCGTCCGCCGCCTCGTCCGTCTGCGCACCACCACCCCCGAGCTCGGCTCCGGCGGCTCGGTGGAGGTGCTGCACGCGGGCTACCCGTTCGTGTACGTCCGCGGCGGGAGGTACCTGGTGGTGGTCAACCCGCAGCGGAACGAGGCGAGTTGGGCGTACGACTCCGCCACCGCACAGCCCCTGGAGGTGTCGGGCGTGGACCTCGGCGGCGGGACCACCGCCCGCGGCTTCGGGTACGGGATCTTCGACCTCGGCCACCGCTGAGTGGCCGGGGTCAGCCTCTGAGGCGGATGCCCGCGAGCCAGGCGTCGGGGGCCGGTGTGTCGGGGTCCGGTGCGTCGGGATCGGCGGGGTGCGGGCGGTGCCGGAGGGCGCGGGCCAGGCTCCGCAGCGCACGTCGAACGAGAGCACGGGGTGTCACGGGTCGTCTCCCTGGTCGGGTGTCCTGTGTCGTCACCCCACCGACGAACGCCCTTCACACTGATCGACACTCGCTGATCGGCACTCGGCGAGCCGCCGCTCCAGGAACCGCCGTTCCGCGTCGTTCTCCACCAGCTCCAGTGCGTGACCGTACGCCTCGGCGGCCTCCTGGAGGCGGCCCGTACGGCGCAGGAGGTCCGCTCGGGTCGCGGGCAGCAGGTGGTACCCGGCCAGGGCGCCCTCCTGCTCCAGCTCGTCGACGAGGGCCAGCCCGGCCTCCGGGCCCTCGGCCATGCCCACCGCGACGGCACGGTTGAGCCGCACCACGGCGGAGGGCACGTGGCGCGTCAACTCGCCGTAGAGGGCGGCGATCTCGGCCCAGTCCGTGGCCTCCGAGGTGGGCGCGGTGGTGTGGCAGGCGGTGATGGCGGCCTGGATCTGGTACGGGCCGGGCCGGCCCCGACGCAGGGCCGTCTCCAGGAGGGCGGTTCCCTCGTCGATGGCGGCCCGGTCCCAGGAGGTGCGGTCCTGGTCCTCGAGCGTCACCAGTTCGCCCGCCGCGTCCACGCGCGTGCCGCGGCGGGCGTCGTGCAGCAGCAGGAGCGCGAGCAGGCCGAGCACCTCGGGTTCGTCCGGCATGAGGCGCGCCAGGACGCGGGCGAGCCGGATCGCCTCCGCGCACAGGCCGGTACGGACGAGTTCGGTGCCGGCCGTGGCCGCGTACCCCTCGTTGAAGAGCAGGTAGAGCACACCGAGCACGCCCGTGGTGCGTTCGGGCAGGAGGTGTGCGGGCGGGACGCGGTAGGGGATGCCGGCGTTGCGGATCTTCCGCTTGGCGCGGACCAGGCGCTGCGCCATCGTGGCCTCGGGGACGAGGAAGGCGCGGGCGATCTCGGGTGTGGTGAGCCCGGCGAGTGTCCGCAGGGTGAGCGCCACCCGGCCCTCGATGGGCAGGGCGGGGTGGCAGCAGGTGAAGATCAGCCGCAGCCGGTCGTCCCGGACTCCGCTGTCGTCGGTGTCGTACCTGTCGTACCCGTCGTCTCCGGGGTCGTACGGTCCCTCGTCCCGCGTCAGCACGGCCGCCTCCCGCAGCTTGGCCGCCCCCACCGCTTCCCGGCGCAGCACGTCCAGGGCGCGGTTGCGGGCGGTCGTGGTCAGCCAGGCGCCGGGGCGACGCGGTACGCCGTCGCGCCGCCACCGGTCGAGGGCCTGGGCGAAGGCGTCCTGCGCGCACTCCTCGGCGAGGTCCCAGTCGCCGGTCAACCGGATGAGCGTGGCGACGACCTGACCCCACTCCTCGCGGGCGGCGGCGGCGACCGCCTCCTCGACGTCCTTCACTCCGGGCTCCCTGTCCGTCGCTGCCTGTCCGTCACTCCCAGACCGGCCGCACCTCGACGGAGCCGCCGCGGAGCGCGGCGGGGTGCCTGGCCGCCAGCGCGATGGCCTCGTCGAGGTCGGCGACGTCGATGATGTCGAATCCGGCGACGTACTCCTTGGACTCGACGAACGGCCCGTCGCTGAGCAGGACCTCGTCGCCCTGGACGCGCACGGTGGTGGCGTCGGTGGACGGACGCAGCCGGGCCCCGCCCTTCACGATGTCCCGGCCTCGCACCTCGTCGATGTACTCGGTGAACCGGGGGTCGGAGGCGATCTCCTCGGGGCTGAGTTCCTCGCCGCCGACCGGGGTGCAGATGAACATCACGTACTTCATGACCGCTCCTCCTCGGTACCAGTGTTCTCGATACCGGTGTTCTCGATACCGGTGTCGAACGGGATCGACGCGTGCTGGTGGGTGATCAGCCACTGGTCGCCGAACGCGCGGTAGCCGGTCGTCACTCGCAGTTCCGTGTCCAGGGGCTCTCCGTTGGTACGGGCCGCCCGGACACGGACGAGCGCGTGGCCGAACGCGACGCTCTCGTCCACCCGGACCCGGAAGTCGCGGACCTCGCGGCTCACCGGCCCGGTCACGGTCGAGTACCACCATTCCTGCGCCTTGCGGAACGCCTCGGCGCCGCGCTGCTCCGGGCCGCTCATCGGGTGGAACACCTCGACGTCGGGGGTGCAGCAGGCCACCATGCGGTCGATGTCGTGGTCGTGGGCGGCCCGGGTGAGTTCGGCGTCGAGGCGGCGGATCCGTGTCTCTGCGTCCTCGTCGTCCCAGAGGGCGCGTACCTGAACGGATCCGACGGCTGCTCCGGGGTGGCGGGCGGCCACGGCCACGGCCTCGTCGAGGCTGTCGCACTCCAGTACGTCGAAGCCGCCGACGACCTCCTTGGTCTCCGTGAACGGCCCGTCGGTGCGCAGCACCTCGCCGCCGCGTACGCGCACGGTGACCGCCTCGGTGGAGGGCCGTAGCCGGTGGCCGTGCAGCCGCACGCCGGCGGCTCCCTGCTCGGCGACCCAGGGGGCCACGGGCTCCGCGGCGGCCGGATCGTCCGCGTCGTGGGCGCTGACCAGCAGCAGGTACTTCATGCTTCCTCCGAGTGCTCATGGGGTTCCTCTCACCCCACCGACGAACGGGCCGCCGCGAAATCGACATGCTCCATCGACACTCTGCCGGGCACCCGTGCGGTCGGTCAGATCCGCACCGGAAGCGCCCTCACGCTGTTGCCCACAAAGCTGGAGTGACGGGAGAGGCCCGACTCGGGCACGGCCACGTCGAGGCCGGGGAAGCGGGTGAACAGCCGCTCCAGCGCGATGCCGGCCTCCAGACGGGCCAGTGGTGCGCCGAGGCAGTAGTGGGCGCCGTGCCCGAGCGAGAGGTGCCGTACGGCTCCGGGCCGGGCCTGCCGGGTGACGTCGAACAGGCCGGCGTCCGGGCCGTGCACGGCGGGATCGCGCCCGGCCGCCGAGTAACCCGCCAGCACGGGCGTCCCCTGGGGGATGAGCGTCCCGTCGACGTCAAGGTCCCGCACGGGATAGCGGAACGGGAAGTAGCTGACAGGCGCGTCCCAGCGCAGGGTCTCCTCGACGGCGTCCGCCCAGCTCGCCTTCCCGTCCAGGACGAGATCGAGCTGGTCCCGGTGGCCGCACAGGGCCCGTACGGCGTTGGTGATGAGGTTCAGCGTCGTCTCGTGCCCGGCGATGATCATCAGCACCAGGGTGCCGATGAGTTCCTCCTGGCCGAGCCGGTCGCCGCCCTCGTCGCGGGCGGCGATGAGGGCGCTGGTCAGGTCGTCGCCAGGGCGTTCGGCACGATCCGCGGCGATGCGCGCGAGCAGGGACACGAGGTCGCGGTTGGCGGCGACCGCCTGCTCCGGGCCGATGTCGGTGGCCACGACCTGGTTCGACAAGTGGTGCAGCGCGTCCCGGTGTTCGGCCTCGACACCGAGCAACTCACCGATGACGCCCATCGGGAGCGGCAGCGCGAAGTGCCGGCGCAGATCGGCGACCCCGCCGCCCGCCTCGGCCGCGTCCGCGAGGTCGTCCAGCAGCGTGGCGGTCAACTCCTCGATGCGCGGGCGCAGCCGCTCCACCCGGCGAGGCGTGAACGCCGTGCTCACCAGCGACCGCAGCCGCCGGTGGTCGTCACCGTCGGCGGTCGTCATCCCGCGCACCGTCGCGAAGGTCCGCAGCGGCCATCCGGCGCCGATCCGGCCGTCCCGCAGTGCGGTGAAGTGCCGGGCGTCCTTGGCGACGTCGGGGTGCGCGAGGAAGTCCTTCAGCGCCTCGTGTCCGAGTACGGCCATGCCCGCCACCTCACCCGGGAGCACGACGGAGGTGACAGCCCCCTGCGCGAGGAGCCGCGCGTTCGCGGCGTGCGGGCAGCCGCCGGAGGGGTCCATGCGGTACGGCTCGGAGGACGAGGTGCCCAAGGTTGATCTCCCTACCACCGGAGGCGAGTCGGCGCGCACGATGTGATTCATGCTCACAGTGCGTGCGCGCCGTCTCAAGGGGGCACTCGGCCAACAACGGCCTTGTCGCCTCAGGGTTTCGCCGGGGACGGGGCGGACGCCGACGGAGACGGTGTGGCACCGTTCTGCGGGCCGTACGCCGTGAGGAAGCGGTTGCGGAATCGGTCCATCCGCCAGACGGGGGCGTCGTCCGTGGGCTTCAGCCCGTCCGTCCAGCCCCAGTCGGAGATCCGGCCGAGGACCTTCGGGTCGTGGGCGACGATGCTGACGGGTACGTCGTGGCTGGCGCCGTTCCCGCTGACGCGGGCCATGGGCTGGTGGTCGCCGAGGAAGACGAGCACGGTGTCCTTGCTGCCGTACTTCTC
The DNA here is from genome assembly GCF_040704615.1 of Streptomyces sp. NPDC046862. Taxonomy (NCBI): domain Bacteria; kingdom Bacillati; phylum Actinomycetota; class Actinomycetes; order Kitasatosporales; family Streptomycetaceae; genus Streptomyces; species Streptomyces sp. NPDC046862. The sequence goes on from NZ_JBEYXP010000053.1 coordinate 71,749, forward strand.
CACGAACTCCGTGAGGCTGCGCACCGAGTACTGGATGGACTTGCCGTACTCCTGCTTCACCTTGGTGCTGTCGTAGAACACGTCCGCCGGGTCCTTGCCCGCCTTCTGGATGGCCTTGTAGACCGAGCCGTCACCGACCTGGTCCCAGCCGATCATCTTGGGCAGGGGCGCCCACGGCTGGTGGCTGGACGTCAGGATGATCTGCGACATCAGCGGCTTGTCGTGCTTCTTGCCGTGCTCCAGGCGCTGGAACGCGGTCAGGGCGTACTGGTCCGGCATGGTCGACCAGCTGAACTTCGGTCCCTGGTAGCCGAGATGACGGGAGTCGTAGACCTGGTCGAGGCCGTAGAACTTCCCCTCGGGCCAGTTGTACTGGACACCGGGCACGACGCCGACCGTCCGCCAGGCGCCCGTGCGGTGGAAGGCTCCGGGGAGGGTGAGACGCTCGCCCGCGGTGACCGTGCGGTAGCGGTCCTGGTTGTCGATCCACAGGCCACTCAGGAAGGTGGAGTGGCCGAGCCAGCTGCTGCCGCCGTACGTCGCGGAGGTGAGCCAACCGCTCTTCGCCGCGAACCCGGCCTTGTGCAGGTCGTCGGTGGCGGCGTCGAGGGTCGCGTCCACGCCGGGCGCGATGGCCGGGTCCTGGATGGCTGAACGGCCGTAGCTCTCGATGAAGGCGAAGATGACGTCCTTGCCGCGCAGGCCGGTCAGCAGTTGGTCCGGCGCCACCTTGGCCCAGGGGTCCTTCTTGACCTCCTGCGCGAATGCCGCCTCGTCCTTCAGGGTCGCCTTCACCCTCGCGGCGCGGTCCTGCAGCAGGCCGATCGTGTTGTTGGTGGCGACCGGTGTGGTGCCGATGAGCTGCAGACCGAGGGCCGAGCAGGTGATCCACACGGTTCCGGCGACGATCGTGGCGCGGCTCGCCCTGTGCCGGTCGCGCTCCAGGAGACCCACCAGCCGGACGACCGCCAACGACATCACGCCGAGCAGGACGACGACCAGGGCCACGACCCCGGCCACGGCGGCGAGCGCTCCCGTACCGCCGAGCGTGTCCTCGAGATACGACTCGGCGTCGTCGAACAGACCCCAGTCGAGGACCACGTTGAACCCTCGCCCGAGGAACATGTTGAAGCCGATGTCCAGCAGCTTCAGGATCACCAGCAACCCGAGCCCCACCCCGGTGAGCACCGCCAGGACGCGTCTCGCTCGCCTGGGCAGCGCCAGCAGCAGAGCCGCGAGGAGGATCGGCTCCACCGGTATCCGCAGGAAGCTCCGCACCTGGAAGTACTGGGCGTTCCCCGGCAGCATCAACGCCAGGAACACGAGCGCGGCGGCGGACAGGGTGACCGTCCACCAGAGAACGCGTGCGGCGACCGGGTACTTGGCACGCCAGCCGCCGGGGGGACGGGGGCCGGCTTCGCCGGGGGTTGTAGCGGCCGCGGTCGCGGGGGCTTCGGGGGCATCGTCACCGCCACGGTGCTCATCCGCGGCAGCCTCGCCCACGATGGATTCCGAGCGCTCGGGAGCGGGGCCGCCGTCGGGGAGCCCGCTCTCCGTGTCCGTGGAGTCCGCCGTGGCCTCGGCGCCCTCGCCGGTCGCGTCGGACGCGGTCCGGTTCTCCGGAGGCTCGGACGGTTTGCCGACCTCCTTGGTCGCTGCCTCGTCCGTGTCCGGCAGTTGGTGAAAGCGCGTGAAGAGCGACACCCCGAGTGTCCTTCCGGTGCGAAGCGCGGTGGTGGCACGACGGGCCGGGTTGGGGGACCGGGTCGCCGCCCTCCCCTGTACGGCCCACGAACGGCTTCAGTTCAACGCACACAGAAAAGCCCACCAGTGTTTCCTCGCAGGTCAAGTGCGGTCCAAGCTCGGTTCAAGCCCCACCCAAGCACCGTTCAGCGAACACCCATCCCCCAGATTCCCCTACTCAAGCCCCTCTCACGGTGTTACAGTGTCGACGGCACGTGTGTTCGCCCCTTCGTGGGCGCCGGTGCCGGTTTCCTCTCTTTCTTCTGCGTCTCCTCTTCGCAGCACCACCTCTCGCGTACGGCTCCGTGTTCGATCGCCGCCGTGCCCGACGACGTGGCGTCCGGCCGTACCCAGGCGTGACCACTCCGCCTCGCGGCACTTCCCCCTCCCCCTCTCCGTATCTGTCCACTGAGTCCGGCTCAGTCCCGAAAGGACCCCCATGACCACCACCCTCGAATCCCCTCCCACCCAGCGGCAGCTCCCGGTCCACGTTTCAGGTGTCCTCGACATCGCACAGGGCGGGCAGGGGCACCTGCGCACCGAGAACTGCCTGTCCACACCCGACGACCCCCAGGTCCCCGCCGCGCTGATCCGCCGGTACGGCCTGCGCAAGGGCGACACCGTCGAAGGCGTGCGCGGCGCCCGGCGCGCGCTCACCGAGATCGAGCGGGTCAACGGCCGCGCCCCCGAAGAACTGCGCGACCGGCCGCACTTCCACGACCTCACCCCCCTGCACCCGCACGACCGGCTCCGCCTCGAACACCGGGCGAGCGGTCTCACCGGACGCGTCGTCGACCTGATCGCACCCGTCGGCAAGGGCCAGCGCGGCCTGATCGTGGCCCCGCCCAAGACCGGCAAGACCGTGCTGCTCCAGCAGCTGGCCGCCGCGATCGCCGGCAACCACCCCGAGTGCCACCTGATGGTGGCGCTGGTCGACGAGCGCCCCGAGGAGGTGACCGACATGCGTCGCTCCGTGCGGGGCGAGGTGTACGCGTCGACGTTCGACCGGACGCCGAAGCAGCACATCGCGCTCGCCGAACTCGTCGTGGAACGCGCCAAGCGCCTCGTCGAGCAGGGCGAGGACGTGGTGATCCTCCTGGACTCGATCACCCGGCTGTGCCGGGCGCACAACAACGCGGCCGCGGCCGGTGGCCGCACCCTCAGCGGCGGTGTCGACGCCGCCGCGCTGCACGGTCCCAAGCGGCTCTTCGGCGCCGCACGCAGGACCGAGGAGCGCGGCTCGCTCACCATCCTCGCCACGGCCCTGGTGGAGACCGGCTCCCGCGCCGACGACTTCTTCTTCGAGGAGCTCAAGAGCACGGGCAACATGGAGCTCCGCCTGGACCGCGCCCTCGCCGCCCGGCGGGTCTTCCCGGCCGTCGACATCACCCCGTCCGGCACCCGTCGCGAGGAACTCCTGCTTCCGTCAACTGAGTTGACCGCCGTACGAGGACTGCGGCGTGCCCTGCAGTCGCGGGACGGCCAGGACGGGGCGAACCTCGAAACGCTCCTGGACCGGTTGCGCGCCACGCCGGACAACGCCGCCTTCCTGCGCCAGGTCCAGCCCACGCTCCCCGCTTCCTGACGCCACGTGGGCCCCGCCCCCTGCCAAACCCGTCGGCACGCGTCTTGATGCATCCGGGTGTTCGATCCGCTCGCTCGGCCCTGATGGCCCGGCGGGATACGGAACTCGTTCCTACGTTGGCGGTATGAGCATCGGATTCTCTACCCGCGCGGCCACCTCCTGCTCCGCGCTCTGTGTGGTCGGGATGCTGACCCTCGCTCCCGGCTCCGCCGCCCGGCCGGGCGGCGACCCGGACGCCGGGCGTGCGACGGCCTCGCCAGGGCGGCAGTCGTCGCTGCACCGTCCGGGCACGCAGGTGCGGCCCCTGTCCGGGGCGCCGAAGGTTCCCGAGGACCTGTCCGCGCTGTCCTGGGTGGTGGCCGACGCCGACAGCGGTGACGTGCTGGCCGCGCACGACGCGCACCGCAGACTGCCGCCCGCCAGCACCCTCAAGACGCTCTTCGCGCTCGCGGTGCTGCCGTCCCTGCCGGGCGGCACCCGTCACACCGTCAAACCCGAGGAACTGGCCGGCGTCGGCGCGGGCAGCAGTCTCGTCGGGGTCAAGGAGAACCACACCTACCGCGTCGCCGACCTGTGGCGCGGTGTCTTCCTCAGCTCGGGCAACGACGCGGTGCACGTCCTGGCCTCGCTCAACGGCGGCTGGCGCACCACCGCGGCGCAGATGCAGGCGAAGGCCCGCTCCCTGGGCGCCCTCGACACACGGGTCGTGTCGCCCGACGGGTACGACGCGGCGGGACAGGTCTCGTCGGCGTACGACCTCGCGGTGTTCGGGCGGGCCGGGCTGCGCAACGAGGAGTTCGCGCGGTACTGCTCCACGGCCGAGGCGCAGTTCCCGGGGGACGGCGCGGCGTACCCCATCCGGAACACCAACCGCCTCCTCACGGGCGCGCAGGGCGTCGAACGCTACCCCGGCCTGATCGGCATCAAGAACGGCTACACCACCAATGCGGGCAACACGCTGGTCGCGGCGGCCAAGCGGAACGGACGCACCCTGGTCGTCACGGTGATGAACCCCCAGGCCGGTGGCGGCTTCACCGTGTATCAGGAGGCGCGTTCGCTGCTCGACTGGGGTTTCCGGGCGGCCGGGCGCGTCGAGGCCGTGGGCTCGCTGCTGCCGCCGCGTCCCTCGACACCGGCTCCGCACCCCCCGGCGAGGTCGGGGTCCGAGCCGTTGCCCGTCGCCGAGAAGGAGTCCTCGCGTCCCGGCTGGGCGGTGGCGGGCGTGATCGTGGGGGCGGTCGGGGTCGGCGCGGGAAGCATCGTCCTGACTCTGCGGCGCAAGGGCCGGCGGCCCGCCGAGGACTGACCGACGGGCAGCCCGAGCAGCAGGCCGAGGGTGATCCACACGTAGGTGTTGCTGCCGAGGAAGCCGTCCGGGCCGGACGCGTCGTCGAACCACAGCCACACGACGCTGCTGCACAGCACCGCGTACAGACAGCCCGCGACCCACAGCAGCCTGCGGTGCCGGAGCAGTACGGCGAACGACGGCAGCAGCCACACCAGATGGTGCACCCAGGTGATCGGGCTGATCAGACACGCGGTCAGTCCGGTGACGGCGAACGCCCCCGTCCAGTCACCGTCGGCGATCGCCCGGCGTGCGCGCCACACCCACACGCAGAGCACGGCGAGGACGAGCAGCGCCCAGACGGGACGGCTCGGCTCGGCCGGTTCCACGAGCCGGGCCAGCACGCCCTGCAACGACTGGTTGGAGACGTAGGCGAGGCGGCCGATCCGGTTGGTGTCCCACAGCGCCTCCGTCCAGTAGAAGCGGGAGGCGTCGGGTGCCACCCAGGCCGCCGCCGCGGTGGCGGCCGCGGCGACGACGGTCGCGAGCCCGGCGGCGCGCGGGCGCCGGGCGAGCAGCAGCAGTCCGATGAACAGCGCGGGCGTCAGTTTCACGGCCGCCGCGAGGCCGATACCCACGCCCGCCCAGCGGCCCCGCCCCGTGGACAGCAGCCAGGCGTCGCCGAGGACGAGCGCCAGCAACAGCAGGTTGACCTGACCGAAGCTGAACGTGTCCCGCACCGATTCGAGCAGAGCGAGGCAGCAGAGCGCCAGCGCCACACCGAACCAGCCGTACCGGCGCAGCAGCGGCCCGACCAGGATGTACAGCACGGCCGACAGCGCGGCGAGGTTGAGCAGCAGGCAGAGCGCGATCGCCGTGTGCAGTCCCACGAGCGCCATCGGGAGCATGCCGACGGCGGCGAACGGCGGGTAGGTGAAGCCGTACGTCGTCCCGGGCACCCGGTAGTCGTACAGGCGGCCGCCGTGGTGCACCCAGGTGTTGACGGCCCCGTAGTAGACGCGCAGGTCGAACCAGTCGCGCAGGAGCGGCACGGTGGCGGTGAAGACGGTGACGGCGGTGGCGAGTCCGAGCACCAGCAGGATCCGTCGGCGGTCGGTTGCCGCTTTCTCGATGTCCACGTTCCCGGTGTCCGCCCTCTCGGCGTCCGCCCTCTCGGCGTCCGCGCTCTCGGCGTCCGCGCTCTCGATGCCGGGCTGCGTCGGGGTCATGCCGTGCGCTCCAGCACGGGTGCCCCGGTCGCCTGGTGGGCCTGCCAGAGCACCACCAGCGCGAGCGCCCCGCCCGATACGGCCAGGGCCACCTGGTCGGCGTCCGGCGGTCCGCCACTCGGCAGGACGGCGAGGGCGAGCACTCCGCTGGCGGCGGCGACACGCGTGCGCACGGAGCCGCTGGGTGCCGCCGCGGCGATGAGGAACAGTCCCCACAGCGCGTACCAGGGCCGGATCGCCGGACCCAGCACCGCCACCACGGCGAGGCTGAGACCCAGCGCGTACACGGGTCCGGGACGCAGCTTCAGCCATATGTAGAGAACGACGGCGCTGGTCGCGACGAGTCCCGCGGCATGCCAGACCGGCAGGGCCAGGGGGGCGAGTTCACTGCCCAGGTTGTCCAGTACGGCACCGGTGGCGCGGCCGAGGACGCTGGTGGGCGACCAGTTGTCCGGGGACACGGGGGTGCGCAGTGCGGCGATCCAGCCGTATCCCGTGCCGGTCAGGGCGGTGGTCACGGCGGTCGTGGCGACAGCGACCGCAGCGGTCGTCGCCGTCGTCCGCACGGCACGTGTGCGCCCCCGCATCACGACGATCGCCAGCAGTCCCAGTGCGGCGGGCGCCTTGACCAGAGCGGCTAGCGTCACGAGGACGACTCCGAGGGGGTACGCGCGGCCGCGTGCCACGACGAGTCCGACGCCGAGCAGCCCGAGCATGACGGCGTCGTTGTGGGCCCCTGCCACGAGGTGCAGCAGGACCAGCGGGTTCAGTGCGCCCAGCCACAGGGCCGCGGCCGGCTCGACGCCGCTGTGCCGGGCGAGACGGGGCAGCGCCACGGCCATCAGGGCCACGCCGAGCAGGGCGACCAGGCGCATACCGATCAGCCCGGCGGGCAGCTGACCGCTGGTCAGATCCGCGAGACCACGGGATATGGCGAGGAAGACCGGGCCGTAAGGTGTCGCGGTGTGCTGCCAGACCGGAGCGACCTCGGCCGCGAGGGGCCCGCCGAGACGGGCGGGGCCGTGGGCGTACACGTCGATGTGCGCATCGACCATGGCGCCCTGCGCGAGGTAGCTGTACACGTCCCGGCTGAACAGGGGCGGCGCGAGCAGCAGCGGAGCCGCCCAGACGACCAGAACGCCCAGCAGGGCCCGGGGAGTCGGCGGCCTCGGTCCGCGTACGACCCGGCCCAGCAGCGCCCACGCGGCGATCAGCAGGACGACGCCGAAGTACACGCAGACCAGGCCCAGCGCCGCGCGCGCCGACGCGGGCGCGAGCAGGTCGCGCACCGGGAGCGCCCCGGCTGTCTCACCCCCCAGTGCGAGAACGGCGGAGCCGGCGAGGCCCAGCGCCTGACAACGGCGGAGATCGACGGGGAAAGCCATGGCCAACACTCAGTCAGCGTGTCCACACGGGGTGACCGGCAGGCGACATCCCGCTCGCCGTGCGGCGGCCTCTGCGTGACCGCCACGTGATCGGCGGGTTCGGCGTGGGGAGGGGTGGCGGCCCTCCCTCACGCCGTACACCGTTCCGTCTCTCAGACCGCCTGCGGTGTCCCGCTGCCCGCGACGACCTCCGGCCGGAGCAGGGCCTGAAGCCGGTCGGCCGGCAACAGGCCCTTCTCCAGGACGAGTTCGGCGACACCGCGCCCCGTGGCGAGGGCTTCCTTGGCGATGTCGGTGGCGGCCGTGTACCCGATGTACGGGTTGAGGGCGGTGACGAGGCCGATGGAGTTCTCCACCGCGGCGCGCAGCTCCTCCGTGTTGGCGGTGATGCCGTCCACACACCGCTCGGCGAGTGTCAGGCAGGCCGCCCGAAGGTGGGTGATGCTCTCCGAGAGCGAGTGGAGGATGATCGGCTCGAAGGCGTTGAGCTGGAGCTGTCCCGCCTCCGCGGCCATGGTGATGGTGACGTCGTTGCCGATCACCTCGAAGGCGACCTGGTTGACGACCTCGGGAATCACCGGGTTGACCTTGCCCGGCATGATGCTCGAACCCGCCTGCACGGGAGGCAGGTTGATCTCGTTCAGGCCCGCACGCGGCCCGGACGACAGCAGACGCAGATCGTTGCAGCTCTTCGACAGCTTCACGGCGACGCGCTTCAGCACACCCGACATCTGTACGAAGGCACCGCAGTCCTGGGTCGCCTCGACCAGGTTGGCGGCGGTGACGAGGGGCAGCCCGGTGATCGCGGCGAGGTGGCGGCGCGCCGACTCGGCGTATCCGGCTGGGGCGTTGAGGCCGGTACCGATGGCGGTGGCGCCCAGGTTGATCTCGTGGATCAGCTCCACGGCCTCGGCGAGCCGGCTGCGGTCCTCGTCGAGCATCACCGCGTACGCGGAGAACTCCTGTCCCAGGGTCATCGGCACCGCGTCCTGGAGCTGGGTGCGCCCCATCTTCAGCACGTCGCGGAACTCGACGGCCTTGCGGGCGAAGGAGTCCTGGAGGACCGTCATCGCCTTCAGCAGCTCGCTCACCGCGAAGACCGTCGCGACCTTCACCGCGGTCGGGTAGACGTCGTTGGTCGACTGGCCGAGGTTGACGTCCTCGTTGGGGTGGAGGTGCTCGTACTGGCCCTTGCGGCGGCCCAGCAGTTCCAGCGCCCGGTTCGCGACGACCTCGTTGGCGTTCATGTTCGTCGACGTGCCGGCACCGCCCTGGACGACGTCGACGACGAACTGGTCGTGGAGTTTGCCGTCGCGGATCTCCTGGCAGGCCGCGACGATGGCGGACGCCTTCTCGGAGTCGAGCAGGCCGAGTTCCTCGTTGGCGCGGGCGGCGGCCTCCTTGACGGCGGCGAGGGCGTCGATCAGGTGCGGGTAGGCGGAGATCGGCGTCCCGGTGATGGGGAAGTTCTCCGTGGCGCGCAGGGTGTGGACACCCCAGTACGCGTCGGCGGGTACGTCGCGGTCGCCGAGCAGGTCGTGTTCGCTGCGGGTCGCTGCGGCGGTCATGGCGTGCGGGCCTTCTTTCGTACGGCAGGGTGACTGGGTGCCGCCTAGGAGCTCGGGGCTTGCTGCCGTCGGCGGGTGCGGGTACTTCGTGGTTGCTCGCGCCCACGCGGCGGAGCCGCATATCGACGCAGCCCCGCGCCCCTTACAGGGCGCGGGCCGGGCGGATGTGCCCGACCACCTCCCCACCGCCGAGCAGCGGGGCGCCCGCGAACTCCTCCAGCGTCGCCGGGTCGACGCCCGCGCGGGCGAGCGCCGCCGCGGTGACGGGGACGCGGGCCCGGTCGGCGCCGTCGGCGATCTTGACGGCGGCGGCCCTGCCGTCCGGCAGGGCCGCGACCTGGACGCCCTCGAAGCCGTCCTTGGTCAGCAGCCCGGGTACGGCCCGCATCAGCGCGGCGACATCGCGCCCGGAACCGGAGGCCATCTCGGCGTGCTCGCGCATCGCGTCGGCGACCAGCCGCTCGGGGGTTCCCGCCTCGGCGGTGGTGATCCGGGCCGCGGCGCGCGCGAGGCCGTGCAGCGAGACGGAGAACAGGGGCGCACCGCAGCCGTCCACCGTCACCGCGGCGACGGCCTGCCCGGTGAGGTCCTCTACGATCTCGGCGATGGCCTGCTGGAGCGGGTGCTTCGGGTCGAGGTAGTCGTCGAGGGACCAGCCGTTGAGCTTGGCGGTGTAAAGCATGGCCGCGTGCTTGCCCGAGCAGTTCTGCGCGAGCCGCGACGGCAGTCGCCCCTCGCGTATCCAGGACTCGCGCACGACCGGGTGATAGGGCAGGTCGGGCACGTTGAGGAGGTCGTCCTCGGTGAGCCCGGCCAGTTCCAGGATCCGCCGGGTGCCGGCCAGATGCCGTTCCTCGCCGGAGTGACTGGCCGCGGCGAGCGAGAGCAGCTCCCCGTCGAGCGGCAGCCCGGCCCGCAGCATGGCCACGGCCTGCACGGGCTTGAGCGCCGAACGAGGGTAGAAGGCCGCCTCGATGTCACCGATCTGGAGCTCGACGCCGCCGTCGGCGGCCAGGACGACCACCGAACCGTAGTGGATGCCCTCGATGACGCCACCCCGTACGAGGTGGGCGACGGGGGCGTGGAGGGGCTCCCGGATCGCGGGAGCCGCGGCCACCGGCGCCGGAGGGGTCGCCGAGGTGTCGATGGCCGCTGAACTGCCGTACGTCACTGCTTGTTTCACGCTTCCGTTCCGGTCGAACGGCGGGCGACCCGGGCTCGTATCCCGAACCATCCCGCCACCAAGGCCCCCACGATCAGCGGGAGGCACAGCACCGTCGTGCGGCCGGCGCCGCCGTCGGCGTACATCAGGACGAGGACCGAGGCGAGGAAGAACAGCGTCACGAGCTCGGTCCACGGCGAACCCGGGAGCTGGTAGCTCGGCCTGGTCAGTTCGCCGTTCTGGGTCTTCCGCCAGAACAACAGGTGACAGATCATGATCATGCCCCAGGTGGCGAGGATGCCGATGGCGGCGAAGTTCAGCACGATCTCGAAGGCATCGGCCGGAACCACGAAGTTCAGCCCGACACCGAGCACACAGATACCGCTGGTGAGCAGGATGCCGCCGTACGGGACCTGGCTGCGGCTCATCACGCTCGTGAACTTCGGCGCGGAGCCGGACATCGCCATCGAGCGCAGGATGCGGCCGGTGGAGTACAGGCCCGAGTTGAGCGACGACATGGCCGCGGTCAGCACGACCAGGTTCATGATGCCGCCGGCCGCCGGGATGCCGATGTTGGACAGCACGGTGACGAAGGGGCTCTCGCCCGCCTTGTACGAGGACCACGGCAGCAGCATCGACAGCAGGACGACGGAGCCGACGTAGAACAGGCCCACGCGCCACATGATCGAGTTGATCGCCTTCGGCATGATCTTCTCGGGGTTCTCCGTCTCACCGGCCGCGACACCGACCAGCTCGACGGAGGCGTAGGCGAAGACGACGCCCTGGATGATCAGCAGCATCGGCAGCAGGCCGTTGGGAAAGAGGCCGCCGTTGTCGGTGATCAGGGCCGGGCCGGGGGCGTGGCCGTCGACCTGGTGCTGGGTGACCAGCAGGAAGATGCCGATACACATGAAGGCGACGAGCGCGCCGACCTTGATGATCGCGAACCAGAACTCCAGTTCGCCGAAGAACTTCACCGAGATGAGGTTCACGGTCAGTACGATCGCGAGCGCGACGAGCGCGAGCACCCACTGCGGGATGTCGGAGAACATGCCCCAGTAGTGGGTGTAGGTGGCCACCGCGGTGATGTCGGCGATGCCGGTGGTCGCCCAGTTGAGGAAGTACATCCAGCCCGCGGTGTAGGCCCCCTTCTCTCCCATGAACTCACGGGCATAGGAGACGAAGGCGCCGGACGACGGCCGGTACAGGACGAGTTCGCCGAGGGCGCGGACGACGAGGAAGGCGAAGACGCCGCAGACCGCGTAGGCGATGAAGAGGGACGGGCCGGCGTCGGCGAGCCGGCCGCCCGCGCCGAGGAAGAGGCCCGTTCCGATCGCTCCTCCGATGGCGATCATGTTGACGTGCCGGGACTTGAGGGACTTGCTGTAGCCCGCGTCGCCGGCGTCGACGTGCGCCGGTTTCTGTACGGCTTCCTGGAGTGACTCGCTCACGCCTCGGGTCCGCCTTCCGTGGAGCTGTCCGTGCGTGGGGGACGCACGATCTGTGTGAGGGTGGTTTCGACGCGGTCGAGGTGGTGGGACATGGCCTCCACCGCGTCGTGTTCGGAACCGTCGATCAGCGCCTCGACGATGGCCCGGTGCTCGCGGTTGGACTGCTCGCGGCGGCCGCCCAGTTCGTTGAGGAAGGCCGACTGGCGGGCCAGTGCGTCCCGGATCTCCTCGATGACCCGGCGGAACACCGGGTTCTGGGTGGCCTCGGCGATCGCCAGGTGGAACACCGTGTCCATCGCGACCCACGCGGTCGTGTCCGTCTCCCGCTCCATCCGGTCCTGCAGATGGGCCAGGTGGTCCAGGTTCTCGGGGGTGCGGCGCACCGCCGCGTACCCGGCGACCGGGATCTCGACGTGCCGGCGCACCTCCAGCAGGTCGCTCGCCGTGAAGTCGCCGAAGGTGGGGTCCTCGACGACGCCCGCGATCACGAACGTGCCCTTGCCGGTGCGGGACTGGGTCAGCCCCATCACCTGCAGGGCCCGCAGCGCCTCGCGCAGGACAGGCCGGCTCACTTCGAGCCGCCGGCACAGCTCCGCCTCGGAGGGGAGCTTGTCGCCGATGGCGTACTCGCCGCGCTCGATGGCGCCGCGGAGGTGGGTGAGCACCGCTTCCATGGCGCTGATGCGCCGCGGTGCCGAGCCAGCTGTCTGGCTGTCTGACAGGTTCACGGGGGTGATCCTGAAGGCGACGTAAGGGTGCTGTCAAGGGGTGGCGGGCGCGGGGCCCGCTCTGCCACCCCTTCCGGTGATCAGCTGAGCACGCCGGTGCCCAGCAGTCCGAACAGCAGCAGACCGATCGCGATCCGATAGATCACGAACGCGTTGAAGGAGTGCTTGGCCACGTACTTCAGCAGCCAGGCGATCGACGCGTACGCGACCGCGAACGACACGACGGTGCCGACGGCGAGCGGCGCGGCGCCCACCCCCGCGCCGAGGGCGTCCTTGAGCTCGTACAGCCCGGCACCCGTCAGGGCCGGAATTCCGAGAAAGAAGGAGAGCCGGGTGGCCGCGACACGGTCCAGATCGAGCATCAGCGCGGTCGACATGGTGGCGCCGGAGCGCGAGAAGCCAGGGAAGAGCAGGGCGAGGATCTGCGAGCCGCCCACCAGCATGGCGTCCTTGAACGAGGTGTCGTCCTCCCCGCGCTTGTGCCGCCCCATCTGGTCCGCCGCCCACATCACCCCGCTGCCGACGATCAGCGAGGCCGCCACCACCCAGAGCGAGGCGAGCGGCCCCTCGATGAGCGGCTTCGCGGCAAGGCCCACGGCGACGATCGGGACGGTCGCGGCGATCACCCACCAGGCGAACTTGTAGTCGTGGTGGTACCGCTCCTCACGGTTGGTGAGGCCCCGGAACCAGGCGGAGACGATACGCGCGATGTCCTGGCGGAAGTACAGGAGCACGGCCGCGATGGCGCCGACCTGGATGACCGCCGAGAACCCAACCACCGAGTCGTCGTCGACCGGGATGTCCATGAGCCCCTCGACGATCTTGAGGTGGCCGGTCGAGGAGACCGGCAGGAACTCGGTCACCCCTTCGACGACTCCGAGGACGAAAGCCTGGCCGAGGGAGATGGCGCTCATGTGATCCAGTTCTGGTGGGCGTCGGGTACGGCAGCGAGTACGGCGCTGACAGTCGTACTACGACGAGGTAAGGGCTCGTACCACCGTGACGCGTGTCGCGGGGAACTCAGCCCCACACGGCCCCGGCGAGCGCCACCCCGGTGAACGCGGCGCCCAGCCCCGCCACGACGCTCGCGACCACGTTGGCGACGGCGTAGAAACGGGCGCCGTCCTGGGCGAGGCGCAGGGTCTCGTACGAGAAGGTCGAGTACGTGGTCAGCGCGCCGCACAGCCCGGTGCCGATGAGCAGCTGCAGGTGGGAACCGGCGGCGCCCGCGGCCACCGCGCCGGTGAGCAGACCGAGGATGAGCGACCCCACGACGTTGACGGTGAAGGTGCCCCACGGGAAGACCGTGTCGTGCCGGGACTGCACGGCGCGGTCGGTGAGGTAGCGCAGAGGCGCACCGGCCATGCCGCCGACGATGACGAGCAGCCAGTTCACAACGACTTCTTACCTTCCGTGCCCGGGTCGCCTGGCGTGTCGCCGGACGTGTCGTCCGCCTCGCCGTACCTGATGACCTCGCACTCGTCGAGGACCACCAGTCCCCCGGTGACGAGCTCGTCGAGCTGCGGCAGGAAGGCACGGACCCGTTCCGCGGTGTCCACGATGACGACGGCGACGGGCAGGTCCTCGCTCAGTGACAGCAGCCGCGAGGTGTGGACGATCGAGGAGGAGCCGAAGCCCTCGATCCCCCGGAACACGCTGGCGCCCGCCAGGCCGGCCGCGTGGGCGCGGTGGACGATCTCGCTGTACAGGGGTCTGTGGTGCCAGGTGTCGTGCTCGCCGACGAGGACGGTCAGGCGCAGGGCACGGCCCGTGAGCCGAGTGGGTCGCGTCATCTCTGCCTCACCGCCAGGAGCCGGCGCGCCGCCGCCACCGCGAGCCCCACGGACGCGAGGGCCGCGAGGAGCGTGGCGGCGAGATAGGCGAGGCCGGTCACGGGACGGCCCGCGTCGACCAGCCTCTCGATGTCGACGGCGTACGTCGAGAAGGTGGTGAAGCCACCGAGCACTCCGGTGCCGAAGAAGGGCCGTACCAGCCGGTGGGCCGCCCACACGTCGGTGATCACGACCATGAAGACCCCGATCACGGCGCAGCCGACGACGTTCACCCAGAACGTGGTCCAGGGGAAGCCGCCGGTCTGGGTGGGCCACAGCAGCGACGCGCCGTAGCGGGCCGTGGCGCCGATGGCGCCGCCGAGCGCGACCACGGCCACCACAGGTGCCTGGCCGTGCCAGAGGGACGGCCGCCGGGCGGGGTGACCGACGAGGTCGCCTGCCTCAGGGGCGCCGAGCCTGTCGGGGCGGCCGAGTCTGTCGGGGTGCGGGACTGTCACACGACTCAGCGTGCCACGTCGGGCAGCTCGCACACGGCGACCCCCCGTTCCCACAGGCTCCCCAGCACCAGTCGTCCGTCGGCGACGCAGGCGCTGGTGACCATGCGGAACCCCGAGCGCCGACGCGTGAGGTCGTGAACGATCCGTCCCGTGTCGTCCACCGCCACGACCCCGGCGAAGCCCTGCGGCCGGAAGGGGGCGCGGACGGCGATACGGGCAGCGGTGCGCCGGGCGCCCGGGCCCATCCGATGAAGCACGTCCAACGGGGCGACACGCGGTCCGGCAAGCGCCACCCACATCAGCCCGTCCGGGCCGCGCCACATGTTGTCCGGCATGCCGGGCAGGTCCTCGACGAACGGCTCGCTCGTGCCGGCGTTCGGGCCGGTGAGCCAGTAGCGGGTGAGCCGGCGCCGGCCGGTCTCGGCGACGGCGAGGAACGACGCGTCGGCCGAGGCCGCGAGACCGTTGGCGAACTGCAGCCCCTCCAGCAGCACTTCGGGCGTCTCGCTCCCGGGTGCGAGACGCAGCAGCCGCCCCGTACCGCTGTGCTCGACCAGGTCGCCGATCCACTGCTCCAGCGGATGGCTGCGACTGGAGACGGTGAAGCAGATCGTCCCGTCGGTGAGCGCGACGAGGTTGCTGCAGAACCGCAGCGGCTCGCCGTCGACCGAGTCCGCGAGCACTCGCACGGTCCCGTCCTTGGTGGCGCACCGCAGCAGGCCCATCCGTGCGTCGCACACCAGCAGGTCGCCGTCCGGGAGGAGTTCGAGCCCGAGGGGGCGGCCACCGGTCTCCGCGAGTACCTGGACGCGGGTGCGGCCGGGGTCCGCGATGCCGTCCAGGCGCAGGATGCGCCCGTCCTCGACTCCGGTCAGGACGCGCCCCCGCTCGTCGGTGACCACGTCCTCGGGCCCTCGCCCGCCGATCCCCACGTACCCCAACGGTACGAGTCCGGTGCTCCGTGACTGCACGATGTCGCCTCCCGTTTGCCCGACTCCGGCGGCCATCTTCGCGGGTACCCGGAGCCCCGGGAAGCTCACACGCGACAGGGCCCGGCCGCGGGACGGCGGCCGGGCCCTCGTCACCCACGTGATCAGCGGTGACTGAACCACGACATCGACGACAGTGCCCGGTCGTCGTAGCCGAACAGGGCCTGGTTCTCCCAGCCGTTGCCGGAGGACGCGTCGGTCGGGTCCCAGCCGTTGCCGGTCACCGCGGTCCAGGTGGCCTCCCAGTAGAAGACGCCGAGGCCACGGCCGTTCGGGACGGCCTCCACGATGCCCGCGACCGTGTTCATCCACGCGAGCTGGCCGGCCGCGGAGGCGGGGTAGCCGGAGACGAGCTCGCCGGTGGTGTCGATCTGGTTGGTGAGCGAGTCGTCGCTGTCGAGGCGGAACGGGTAGGCCGTCTCGGCGACGAAGACCGGCTTGCCGTAGCGGGAGGCCGCGTCGTCGAGGGTGGTCTGGAAGTCGGACAGCGGCCCGTGCCAGTAGCCGTAGTACGACAGGCCGATGGCGTCGAACCTGACCCCGTTGGACACCGCGTTGTCGAACCACCAGCGGGTGCCCGAGAGGTCACCGCCCTTTGCGAGGTGGAGCGCCACGGTCGTGCCGGAGTTGACCGCCTTGACCGCGTCGTACCCGGAGTTGAGCAGGCCGGCGAGCTGCGACCAGTTGTTCGTGGAGCCCTCGGTCCACAGCATGCCGCCGTTGATCTCGTTGCCGACCTGCACCATGTCGGCGGTGGTGCCCTGCGCCTTCAGCGCGCTCAGCACGTCGTAGGTGTGGTTGTAGACGTCGGTCTTCAGCTGGCTGTAGGAGTGCCCGGCCCAGGCGGCGGGCTTGTCCTGGCGGCCCGGGTCGGCCCAGAAGTCCGAGTAGTGGAAGTCGACGAGCAGCTTCATGCCGGCCGCCTTGACGCGCTTGGCCATCGCCAGCACGCGCGCCTTGTTGTTGTAGCCGTCAGCCGGGTTGACCCAGACCTTCAGGCGGGCGTAGTTCATGCCGGCGTTCTTGAGGAGGGTGACCGCGTCACCGGTGGTGCCGGAGCTGTTCTTGTAGACACCGCCCTTGGCCTCGCTCTTGGGGAGTGACGAGATGTCGGAGCCCTTGATGGCCAGGCCCGTCGAGCCCGAGGTGAAGGTCAGGTCGTCGACGTTGATCCAGTTCCCGGCGCCTGCATCGGAGTTGACGCTGATCGTGCACTGGTTGTTCGTCACCGCGACGGACGTGACGATCCGGATCCAGCCGCTGGAGGAGACGGGGAGGTCGGTGCGCTGCTCGGCGCTGCCGCAGTTCTTCAGCGCGATGTACGCGGACTTCTGGCCGCCGCCGGAGCGGACCCACGCGGTGAGCTTGTAGCTGCCGTTGGTCAGGCCGGACAGGTACTGGTACGTCTCCACCTTGTACGCGGAGGACGACCAGTGGGTCAGGCGGTAACTGCCGCTGTGGCCGCCCGACTCGGTGAACGAGGCGGCGTTCTGGCCGCTGGCCGAGTACGTCGACCAGCCGGCCGGTGTCGCGGTTCCGGTGCCGTCGGACTCGAAGCCGCCGTTGGTGAGGGTGCTGGCGGCGTGGGCGCTCTGGGCGGGCATGGTGGTGAGGGCGAGCGCGGCGGCTAGGGGGAGCAGCAGGGTGCGCAAGGTCCGTATTGTGCGTCTGGGATGGAACATCGTTGTCCGTCGTCCCTTCGACGTGGTGTGGGGTGTGGGCGTCCCGGTGAGGTCCGGGACAAGGGGGTTTTCGCCCCCGCCGCCCCTACCCGTCCCATCCCCGGGGCTCCGCCCCGGACCCCGCTCCTCAAGCGCCGGAGGGGCTGAATTTTCCCGGCCGGGGCTGAGTTCCCCGGCTGCGGCTGGTTTTCAGCCGAGGCCAGGCACCACCAGCCCGTCCGGCGTTTGAGGACGAGGCCGTTCAGGCC
>NZ_JBEYXP010000054.1:0-87081 GCF_040704615.1 Streptomyces sp. NPDC046862
GGCCCCCTGCTTCCTCGGGGCCCGGCCCGACGAGAGCGGTCCCGGGACTGTGAGATGGCCGCCTCACGTCGAAGGGAGGACGCCCCCAGATGGGCAGTCACGAGGAGCAGAAGCCGACTCTCGCGATCCGGCTGATCCGGCACCTGCCGGAGCGGACCGCGAAGCCTGTGAGGAGGTGGCTGCTCTGGTGGCTCAGCAGGTAGCCGGATGCCCCCATCGCAGTGGGGGGCATCCGACGAGCTCTTGCTGAGCCTGGGCCTCCGCCTGGATACACCGGTCCGGTGCGGGGGCCTTCCTTGTGTCCAAGTACAGCACACCGGGTGCCCTCCAGGCATCGAACCCGTCCACCCCACCCCCCCGCACCCCGCGCCGGACTCGGCCTCGATGGGAACCCGCTGACCGCAACCCACTTCTCTGTGCTCCGGTGCCACAGGCGCTCTCCACCAAGAAACTCACTGGGGAAAGGAACCCAACCAAGCCCCACCCCTCCCGCCCACGGCATCCGCTCACTCGCGCGAGTGAACATCACCAACTGGGCTGGCTTCGGGGCAGGTCGGCTGCCTTACGCTCAGCGCGGCACCACACGCAGCACGCCACCACAGCCAAAGACGACGGCCCCCGCCGGGACTACGAATCCCAGTGCGAGGGCCTGACCACCAAGGAAGCAGACACCTTCCCGATGGATACCCAAAACCCTAGCGCGCCCCCGCACGCCCAGTCCCGTATCACAGGGAAAAACCACCCACGCCGACCCGCCCACGCGAAGGCTCACCCCGTCGGCGTCATCCACGACAACACCCGCCACACCACCCGCTTCACGGTGATCGGCAACCACCTCGCCCAGCACCCGCACTTGTCGGGACTGGCGATCGGGCTGGCCGTCCACATCCAGTCCCTGCCCACCGGCACCCCCGTGGACATCAAGACCCTCGCCGCCCGCTTCCCCGAGAGCCCGGCCCGTATCGCCGCCGCCCTGCGCGAACTCGAAGCCCACGGCTACCTGCGCCGCCCCCGGGAGCGCACCGAGAGCGGCCGGATCGTCACCCGCACGGTCTCCTGCAACCAGCCGGGCCGATCCGGCAGCGCGACCGAGACGCACAAGGCGCCCAAGCCATCGGCCCGCCGGGCGGCAACCACAGCCTCCCAGCAGAAGCCCCCACGCAGAGCAGCCCTCCCCGCCGTACCCCAGCCCGCGTACACATCCCCCACCCTCCTCCAAACCGCCACCGAGGTCCTCGCCGACCTCCGCCGCCACGACCCCCGCCTCCTCCTCTCCACCACCGACACCGCACACCTCGCCCCCGGCATCGCCGCCTGGCTGGAACGCGACCTCACCCCCACCGCCCTACGCCACGCCCTGACCAGCGACCTCCCACCCGACCCCCTCCGCCGCCCAGCCGCCCTCCTGGCCCACCGCCTCACCGCCCAGCTCCCACCCCTACCGCCGTGGCGCACACCTGACGAGCCCTCACCCGTCCTGCACCCCCTCCGGAACTGCGACGGCTGTGACCGCGGCTTCCGTTCACCCGAGCCCGGCGCACGCTGTCGTGACTGCCGCGAGCTCCGGCAGCCGATCCCCACCAATACCTGACGGAGCCGACCAGTCCTCGGCGTCCACCGGAAGTCAACTCCATGCGGTGCCGCGCTCACTCCTCCGGATGAACATCATCATTTGGGCTGCTATAAGGCCGCATTGCGTCCCTAATCTGACCGTAGGCCCGCCTTTGGCATGTGCCATAGGCAATACCCATCCCGCACCACCTCACCCACACAGGAACCCGCATGGTCAGCCCGCCCCACGAGGCGATGCACCGCATCTTCCAGGAGCGACCCGAGATTCTGGCGCCCGTCTTCGGGGTGCTGGGCATCGCGTTACCGGAGAAGGCTGCCGTGTACGCGATCCCGACTGACGTGACGGAGACCAGGCCAATGGCGCGCCACGTCGACACCGTGCTCCGCGTCGGCCCGTCCGACGGAGAGGACTTCCTGCTGGCCGTCGAGGCTCAGGAACGACGGGACACGAGGAAGGAGTCGAGCTGGCCCTATTACATCGCCTATCTCCAGGCGAAGTACCGCCTGCCGGTGCTGCTGCTCGTGGTCTGCCGCGACCGGGCCACGACCAAGTGGGCGACCGGACCGTTCGACTGTGGGACCCGTGGCTGGACCGCCCAGAGGACATACCCCCTGGTCGTCGGGCCGGACAACCTTCCGGTGATCACCGACGAGAGAACCGCTGCCGAGAAACCGGCGATGGCCGCGTTCTCCGCCCTGGCACATGCCAAAAGCCCCGACATCGACGCCATACTGGACGCAATGGGCCGTGCCCTCGCGGTGATGGACTGGAACGCTGCCACCTACTTCTGCCAATTCCTGGACTCGGGCCTGGGGAAGACCCCCGCCGGAGACAAGTGGAGGGACATCATGACGTTCGTCAACTACTTCCCCGGCCGAGGCACGGTCCTGGAAAAGGCGTACCTCGAAGGCGAGGCGACGGGGGAGGCCAGGGGCGAGGCCAGGGGAGTTCTGGCCGTCCTGGAAGTTCGCAACATTCCCGTCTCCGACGACATCCGTGAATCCATCATCACCTGCACCGACCCCGACCGTGTGGGCGACTGGCTCCGCAGGGCCGGCTCGATCGAACGTGCGGAAGAGCTGTTCACGGAGAGCCTGGAGGGCCTGGAGAGCTCCGAGGAGACGTCTCGCGATGCTTGAACCCCCGCGTATCTCATATCGTCTTCTCACCAGTCGTATGAGCCCGGAACTCCAGGAGAAGGTGAGTGGCCGAATGGTGGTCACGGCTTTCTGCATGGCTCTGGGACTGGCCCCGGAGGAAGCGATCGCCGACCAGAACGCACACCTGGACGAGATCAGCCGACGGGACTCCTTGCACCTGGACGAAGTTGTCGGTCTTCGTGCCATGGCAGGAAACTGGACCCCGGAATACATGGAGGGGTGGGCGGCCGGATTCGCCGAGGGGCGAGCCACCGCGGTTGTACGGATCCTGCAAGGCCGGGGCATCGAGGTCACCGGCAACACCTGGGAGCGTGTCACCGCCTGCTCCGACTTGGCCAGGCTCACTCAGTGGCTCTCCCGCGCCGCCACCGTCGCTCGCGCAGAGGACTTGTTCGCCTCTGTGGAGGACGTGTCGACCTGACTCCCTGGACCGACCCGTCATTGCGCATGTTCGGCAGTCAGAAGGTGATCGCGTAGCCGCGAGCGCATCACCAGCTGCGGCGACCCCGAGGCACTGCGCCACTGGCACCGGCGGGCCGTCATCGTCCCCTCGGCCGACGAGATCTTCACAGAAGGCGACTGAGCCCGAGCACGGGTAGCCCGCTGCACCCGTATACCCGTCAAACCCGTATACCCGTATACCCGTCACGGTCGCGACGCCGCCCCGCGTGGCGCCCGGCCGGGCGGCAGCTCCCCGGGCGACGGGAGCCGCGGCCCCTGCGGCAGCAGCTGGGTCAGGACGAACGACACGACGGACGCGAGCACCACGACCGCGACCGTGTCCACGTTGCCCAGCAGGACGACGACCAGGATCACGCTGCTGACGGGCAGCCGCAGGGCCGCGGTCAGAGACGCTGCCATCCCGGCCGCCATGGCCGGCACCAGGCCGAAGCCGGGCAGCGGAGCGAGCAGGGCGCCGGCCGCGCCACCCAGGAACAGTGACGGGAAGACGGGCCCGCCCCGCATGCTTCCCAGGCAGAGCGAGTAGGCCAGGGACTTGAACGCCAGCACCCCGACCAGGGCACCCACCGACCAGGCGTGCGGGTCCTGGGCCAGCGTGCTCAGGGTGGCCTGCCCGGACAGGGCGACGTCGCTCGGCGCCCGGCCGGTGGCGACCGTGTAGAGCGCGATGCAGCCGCCGGTGCCGAGGCCGCAGAGAGCGGTGTTCCGAAGCGTCCATGACGACACGAAGCGCGCAGTGAACCGCCCGCCCACGAAGACGACGTGGATCAGGAGCGCCAGGGTCGGCGCCAGAAGCAGCGACCACAGCACGTCCCCGACGTCGAGCGTCGGCGCCCTGGGCAGTTCGAGCTGCAGACTGCCGGTGTGCAGGCCGGTCCAGCTGCCGAACCCGGTGAACACCAGGTCCCCGATGCCGCTGGACAGCAGGACGGGCAACATCACCAGGAAGAGCTGCGGGCCGCCCACTCCGGCCACCTCCATCAGGAGCACCGCACCGACCAGGGGGTTCCCGAGGAGCGCCGAGATCGCCGCCGCGGCGCCGGCCGCGCCGAGCAGCCCCCTGCTCGCATCCGTCTGCGGCGCCCGTACGAGGCTCGCGAACAGCAGGGCCAGACCCCCGCCCAGACCGATCAGCGGCGCCTCGGGCCCCAGCACGACGCCGAGCGGCAGACCGGACAGGGCCGCGAGGACCACACCGGGCAGCCCGTTCTTCGTCATCCCGCCGGGATGCAGCCCGCCCGCCGGGACGTGACCGCCCCGCCCGGGAAGCCGCGTGACGATCAGGCCGACGGCCACCCCGGCCACCAGCAGCGGGGGGAACGCCCACCACCAGGGGGCCGGGTCATAGCCCAGGTCCCTGGGCCAGTCCGTCCAGATCAGCTCTTCGAGCTGCTGGATGGCCACGAGGAACCAGAACGCGATCAGTGACACCGGGATGCCGATCAGCCCGCAGAACACCAGCGCCTTGCGGTACTCGGGTCGGCTCAGCATCTCCCGCAGCTGATCGGCCTCCCGGGGCTGGCTGCCCGGCTCGGACCCGGCGGCCTGCGGCTTCGTCCCGGCGATGGGGTCCTCCCGGACTCGACGACTGGTCAGACGATTCCCCCGTAACGGGACGAGGCTATCCAGTTCGCCGCGAATCGTTCGTCACCACGCCGCCGGGTCCCGCCCGTCGTCAGCTCGGCCTCAGGATGACCGCCTGCCCGCCCGCCCCGGCCATGGCCACCTCCAGCGTGCTCTCCGCGGTGACGGTGAGGGTGCTGACCACGACCGGGGTCCGGAACGGGCTGCTGCCCGGCGTGCCGTCGGCGTAGACGGTGGCCGTGTAGGAGGTCCCGTCGTCCAGGAACGACAGCGGGAGTGACAGCGTCCGGGCCGTCTCGTTGGTCATCGCCCCGAGGTACCAGGTGGAGCCGTCGCGCCGCGCGACCGCCACGTACTCGCCGATGGATCCGGCGAGGGTCCGGCTCTCGTCCCAGGTCGTGGGGACGGCGTTGAACCAGGGCAGTCCGGGCCAGTTGGCCGTGTTGGTGTACTTGGACGGCTTGTCGTACCAGAAGAGGAAGTTGAGCGGCTGGTAGTACACCGCGGCCATCGCCATCTGGTGGGCGTTGGTCGTCTTGTTGCGGGACTGCCCGTAGCAGATCGTGTAGTCCATCGGGCCGCCGATGTTGCGGGCGAAGGGCAGCGTCACGTTGTGGGTGGCGGTCGGGAACTGCTCGTTGCCCCGGACGCCCTCCAGGCTGACGTAGTTTGGGTACGTGCGCTCGTAGCCGAACGGCCGGACGTCGTCGTGCATGTCGATCAGCAGCTGGTACGCGGCGGCTGTCCGCGCCCAGTCGGTGATCTGGTTCGTCATCGACTGGGTGCCGTCGTTGATGAAGCCGAGCTTGATGCCCGCGACGCCCCAGCCCTTGTAGAGGCCGAAGAGGGTGTCCGCGTCGGTGAGCGCGAGGCGGTTGACGTAGAGGAAGACGCCGATGCCCTTCTCGGTGGCGTACGAGATGACCGACGGCAGGTCGATGGCGGCGATCGGCTTGGTCGCGTCGGGGGTGGTGAACTCCGGGCCGTACCAGCCGGCGTCGTACTCGATGTACCGCAGGCCGCGCGCCACCGCGAAGTCGACGCCCTCGATGCCGGCGGCGGTGCTCAGTTCGCAGCGGAAGACCTTGCCCGGCTTGATCCACGAGGTGTCGGTGAGGGCGTTCTCCGGGGCCAGGTTGAGCACCAGCTCGGCGTTGTCGACCAGTTCGGCGTGCGTGGACCCGATCACCACGGCGCGCCAGGGCGTGGCGAACGGGGTGGTGACCGTGGTGGTCGTCTCCACCGGGCCGGTGCCGCGGGCGGTGTGCTCCATCAGGAAGGCGGAGAGAGCGCCCGGCTGCCCGGGGACCGAACTGAGCATCAGACGGGGGAAGTCCAGCCGCGAGGACTCGCAGACGCAGGCGATGAACCCGTTCGCGAGCGTGGCGGTCAGCGGCAGGTCGGTCAGTGGGCCCTGGTCCGTGCTCGACGTGCCGGTGGACGGGATCGCGTCGGGGGCTACTGGCAGGTAAGCGTTTTCATCACGGGCGCTGTAGACGGTGGTGCCGTCCGGGAAGGCGAACGTCGTCAGTTCGTCGGAGACGGTGGCCGTGCCGCCGCCGGAGCCGCCGCCGGAGCCGTCTCCGAGCAGGACGTAGCGCAGGGCGACGCCGGTCTTGTAGGCGCGGATCTGGACGCCGAAACGGATGCCCGAGGCGGTGTCCTCAAGGGCCCAGCGCTGCTCCTGGTAGTGGTCGGTGACGGTCGCGTTGCGCCCGTACACCGGGGACCAGGTGTCGTGGCAGGTGCGGCGCCCGCTGTCGAGCACCCGCACGCTGCTGCCCAGGCTGGTCCCGTCGCTCAGCCGGATGCCCAGGGTGGAGGTGTCGACCACCGTCGTGCCCTCGCGGGTGGCGGACCACCGCAGCGCCCCGTCCACCACCGACATGGTGATGGCGTTCGCGCCCATGCGCGCGGTGGCTCTGACCCGGTCGTCCGCCGCGAGGGCCGGTCGCGTGGCGCCGAGCCCCACCGCCGCCATCCCGACGGTGACGGCCGCGCCCCTGAGTACCCCCCGGCGGGACAGTGCCCCCGGTCGGCCGCCTCTTCCGGGTGTGGGCTCTTCCTGGTCTTCCCGGTCTTCCGAAGTTCTCATCGCGAGGGCACCTCTCCGTCGAGACGGCGGCAATTGGGTAGTAACCGTTTTCTGGAGAGAGTTGTACGGGGCCGGGGTGAGGAGGGTCAAGAGTGTTGCGGAACCTGATCTCTCGGGTTCCGCCCGGCTCAGCCCACCGCGGCCCGCGCGATCAGATCCGCGGCGGTACGGAGCCCGTCGCGCGCCCGGATCGTCTCCGAGGCCTTGGCCAGGATGGCTCGCGGGCCGGTGTCGGCGAGCAACTCGTCCAGGGCGCTGTGGAGTTGGGCGTCGGTGAAGCGGTAGGGGTCGAGCCGGACGCCGTGCCCCAGCTCGGCCATCCGCTGGGCGTTGTCGTACTGGTCCCAGAACAGCGGCAGAAGGATCATCGGCTTGCCGAAGTGGAGGCACTCGGTGGTCGTGTTGTTGCCGCCGTGGGTGATGACGAGGTCGACCAGCGGCAGGATCCGCGTCTGGGGGAGGAACTCGGCGCCCCACATGTTCGGCGGGAGCTCGATCTCGTCGTGCAGGGGGCCCTTGGAGACGATGTAGCGGTGCGGGGTGCGCGCGAGTGAGGCGATGACCCGGCGCATGAGGCCGACGTCGGCGGAGCCGAGCGAGCCGAGGCTGAAGTACACCAGCGCGCCGCCGTCCGTGCCGTCCGTGCCGGCCGCCGGACCGGTCAGCTCCGGCGGCAGGGTGAACTCCTCGTCCGTCTCCCGCACCGAGGAGTCCAGCCGGTGCCAGGTGGGGCCCAGCGGGCGGGCGTCGGTGTAGTCGGCGAGCTCCGGGTAGAGGTAGAGGTTCAGGTCGCCCTCGTGGAGGAACTCCATCTCGGGCAGCGGCCGTGCGCCCTGTTCGGTCACCCAGGTGTTGAAGTCGGCCCACAGGGCGCGGTGGGTGCGGTCGTACTCGGCGCGGAAGGCGTCCCAGCCGGTGCGGTCGTGGGCCGGGTACCCGGAGAAGGGCGGGGGCACGTGCTCGCCCTTCACCTCCAGGGGGTTGCAGGAGACGATCCGTACGAAGGGGACGCCCGCCGTGGTGAGCGCGGGGAAGCACACGACGTTGTCCTCGACGATCACGTCCGGCCGGACCCGGTCGATGATCGCCTTCAGTTGTGGTTCGCAGTAGCGGGCGCCGGAGATCAGCTCCTCCCAGACCGGCCTGATCCAGGTGCTGAGCTGCTCGATGGTCGGCTTGCGGAACTCGGGCGCCGTGTCCCGTATGAAGTCCTTCCAGAACTGGCCCGCGTCCTGCGGCTGTTCGGGCGGGGGCGCGAGATCGACCAGGTCCTCCTCGAAGCCGAGCGCGCCGAGCCTGCCCTTCCAGGAGGCCTCGGCCGCGAACACCACGCGGTGGCCCCGGCGGCGCAGGACGTCTCCGATGCCGACGCAGTTGTTCGTCGGGCCGTACGCGCTCTCCGGTGCGAAGAGGATGGTCAGCGGTCCGCTCACGTTCCTTCTCCCGTCGTCTGTGTCGTCTGTGTCGTATCCGTGGTGTCCGTCGTATCCGTCTTCTCGATCAGTACGGCGCTCTCCGGGGGCCAGGACAGTGCGACGCGGGCGCCCGGGGGCACGGGGGCCGGGCCGGGAACGGTGAGCAGGACCGGGCGGTCCAGGCCGGGGACCGTGACCGCGATCCGTGAGGAGCCGCCGAAGAAGCTGATGTCCAGGACCGTGCCGTGCAGCGGTGCGTCTGCCTCTTCCACCTCGTCGGCGGCGATCCGGATGCTCTCGGGGCGTACGGCGACGAGCCCCGCTCCCGTACCGGGGGCGGCGGGAGCAGGGAGGACGCCGACGCCCGGCACGTCGAGCCCGCCGGAGGCCGGCAGCCGTCCGGCGAAGAGGTTGTTGGCGCCGACGAAGTCCGCGACGAACCTCCCGCGCGGGCGCCGGTAGAGCTCGACCGGGGTGTCGACCTGCTGGACGCGCCCCTGGTCGAGGACGGCGATCCGGTCGGCGAGCGACATCGCCTCCTCCTGGTCGTGCGTGACGACGAGGAAGGTGATGCCGGCCTCGTGCTGCAGCCGCTTCAGCTCCAACTGCATCTCCGCGCGGACCTGTTTGTCGAGAGCCGACAACGGCTCGTCGAGCAGCAGCAGACGGGGCCGCTTGACGATGGCGCGGGCCAGCGCGACGCGTTGCCGCTGCCCGCCGGACAGCTGGTGCGGTCGTCGCCGTGCCAGGGCGGTCAGGCCGACCGTGTCGAGGACCGCCGCGACCCGTTCCCGTATCTCCGCCCGGGGCAGCCCTTCCCGTGCGAGCCCGTACGCGACGTTCCTCTCCACGGTCATGTGCGGGAACAGGGCGTAGGACTGGAACATCAGGTTGACCGGCCGCCGGTGCGCGGGCAGGGCCAGCAGATCGCGGCCGTCCAGGGTGACCGTGCCGCTGTCGGGCCGCTCGAACCCGGCGAGGACGCGCAGGAGGGTCGTCTTGCCGCAGCCGCTCGGGCCCAGCAGCGCGAAGAACTCGCCCTCCGCGATGTCCAGGCTCACCCCGTCCAGGGCGGTGACCTCGCCGAACCGTCGGGTGACCTCGTGGACACGGATCACGGCGCCTCCGAACGGATACGGCTCACGGCGCCCCCGTGAGCCGGCTGGGCCGGCTGGGCCGGCTGGGCCGGCTGATCCGCTGGGCGGCGATCACCACGGTGAAACTCACCGTCAGCAGGACGGTGGCCAGCGCGTTGATCTCCGGAGTGACCCCGAACCTGATCATCGAGTAGATGACGATCGGCAGGGTGGGATCCTGGGGCCCCGCGGTGAAGAAGGCGATGACGAATTCGTCGAGCGAGAGCGTGAACACCAGCAGCGCGCCCGCCACGATCCCGGGGGCGAGGCCCGGCAGGGTCACCCGCAGGAACGTGCCGACCGCCCCGGCGCCGAGGTCGCGGGAGGCCTCCTCCAGTGAGGGGTCGGCGTGGGCGATCCGGGTGCGGACGACGGCGGTGACGAAGGCCAGGCCGAAGACGGTGTGTGCGAGCAGGACCGAGTGCAGGCCGAGGGTCGCCGACACCAGGGAGTAGAAGGCCAGCAGGCCGATCGCGAGCATGATGTCCGGCAGGACCGCGGGCATCACCGACAGGGCGTGCAGCAGCCGGGAGCGGCTCGCGTGGCGGGCCAGTCCCACGGCGAGCAGCGTGCCGAGGACCGTGGACAGGCCGGTGGCCCCGGCGGCCACGACCACCGTGTTGACCAGGCCCCGCAGCACTTCGTCGTCGCGGACCAGCGTGCCGTACCAGCCGGTGCCGAACCCGCCCCACTGGTAGGGGCTTTCGGACCTGTTGAAGGACATCACCACGAGCACGACGACGGGCGTGTAGAGGAACACGTACGTCAGCCACAGCGGAAGTCCCGCCAGTCGGCGCATCAGCGACGCCCCGCCGTCCGGTGCCCGGCCCAGGCCTGCGCCATGAGCAGCAGGACCAGGAACGCCATGAGCGCGAGCGCCAGCACCGAGCCGAACGGCCAGTCGCGCGCGGTCAGGAACTGGTCCCTGATCAGGTTGCCGACCATGACCGTGCGCCCGCCGCCCAGCAGTTCGGGGACGACGAAGTTGCCGAGACTGGGCACGAACACGAAGACGCAGCCGGTCAGTACGCCGGGCAGGGTGAGCGGCAGCGTCACGCGGAGGAACGTACGGGCCGGGCGCGCGCCGAGGTCGGCCGAGGCTTCGAGCAGCCGTGGGTCGACCCGCTCGATCGCGGCGTACAGCGGCAGCACCATCAGCGGCAGGTAGGCGTAGAGCAGCCCGACGACGACGGCCCCCTCCGTGTAGAGGAGCTCCAGCGGCCGGTCGGTCAGTCCGAGCCCGGTGAGGGCCCTGTTGACAAGGCCCTCGCTCGACAGCAGCACGATCCAGGCGTACGTGCGCACCAGGAAACTGGTCCAGAACGGCAGCACGACCAGGACCAGGGCGACCGTCCGCCACCGCGCCGTCAGTCGGGTGATGGCGTACGCCGTGGGGTAGCCGAGCGCGAGCGCCAGCGCCGTGGTGATCCCCGCGATGCGCAGCGAGTCCACGAGGATGCCCGCGTACAGGGGGTCGGCGATCCTCGCGAAGTTCTCGCCCGTCACCCCGTCCTCGTACGCGATCCCGCCGAACCGGCCCCGCCGGAAGACCGTGTAGCCGGTCACCAGGGCCAGCGGCAGCAGCAACAGGACGGCCAGGTACGTGAATCCGGGGCCGATGAGGACGAGGCGGGCCCGCGTACGTGCTCCCGGCATCACCCCGCGGTGACTTCCGTGACGATCCGCGCGTAGTCCGCCGTGGCGTCCCCGACGTCGACGACCGACTCGCCCTCCAGCAGTTCCTCGGGCGTCATGGCGAGGGCCGGGTACTTCTTCAGCAGGCCGGGATCGAGCTCCGCCATGGCCGCGTCGTTGGGCACCTTGTAGAAGATGTTCGAGGCGACCCAGGAGTGCGTCTGGGCGTCGAGGACGTAGTTGATGAAGGCGTGCGCCGCCTCCTTGTTCTTCGACGACTTCAGAACGACCATCGTGTCGGCCCAGAGGTCGCTGCCCTCCTTGGGGACGACGAACCCGATCCGCTTGTCGTCGGTGGGACACCAGCCGTCCCAGGCCTCCGCCAGCGCGGCCTCCCCGGACTTCAGCCGGTCGCCGAACGTGGTGTCGTCGTACGCGAGGAGCCCCTTCTTCGCACCCAGCAGCAACTCCTTGACGCGGGCGAGTTCCTGGGCGTCGGTGGTGTTCACCGAGTAGCCGAGCACCTTCTGCGCGGGGAGGAAGAGCCAGCGCTCGGTCTTGAGCATGGTGATCTTCTTCTTCAGCGCGGCGCGCGGCTTCAGCAGGTCGTTCCAGCTGTCGGGGGTGTAGCCCGTGAGGTCTTTGCGGTAGCAGAGGCCGGTGGTGCCCCAGGTGTAGGGGACGGAGTACCTGTTGCCCTTGTCGTGGGCGAGGCGGGACGCCAGCGGGTCCAGGTTCTTCAGGTGGGGGACCAGCTCGTGGTGGATGGGTTCGAGCAGCCCCTGCGCGGCGAGCGCCTGCGCATACTGGCCCGACACGAACGCCACGTCGATGCCGCTGCCGGAGGCGGCGGTCAGCTTGGCGACGACCTCTTCGTTGGTGGTGTGCTTCGTGACGGTGACCGGGGTGCCGACGGCGGACTTGAAGCGGGAGGGCAGATCCTCCGGCATGTAGCCGTCCCAGTTGGACACCGTGAGCCGCTGCTTGCTCAGGTCCGCCTCGGGGTCGAGCTTCGCGGAGGCGGCGGGCCCGCCGCGCGCGGGCTCACCGCCATCGGCGCCACCGCAGGCGGAGAGCACGAGGGCGAGGACGGCGAGGACGGTCGCTGCCGCGAGCGAGGGGGCCCGCCCGCATGCTCGGGTGCGTAACGGTCTGCGGGTGCGTAACGGTCTGCGGGCACCTAACGGGCTTCGAGCATCTGACGGCCTTCGACCACCGGACGACCTTCTCGCGCCGGATCGCCTTCGCGTACGCGACACACCCACTCCCTCGCTGTCGGGATCAGCCGGTCGTGCGGGGCAGCGCCTGATGCACCGACAGGTTCGCGGGCAGGCAGAGGCTCCGAAGTGTCGCATCGTGAACGAATACCGGGCAAGACGCCGTCGAGCGCGACTTCTAGTCGGTGTGCCGGTGCCCGTACAGGTGACTGACCGTCACGAAGTGGTAGCCGCGTTCGGTGAGCGTGCGCAGGATCTCGGGGACCGCCTCGACGGAGGTGGGGTGGATGTCGTGCAGGAGGACGACCTCGTCGCGGTCGGTGTTCGCGATCACGTACTGGGCGACCCGGACGGCGTCCAGGTACTTCCAGTCCTCGGGGTCCACGTCCCACATGAGGGGCGCGAGGGTGGTGGCGAACCGCACCTTGTCGTCGATCGCACCGTAGGGCGGGCGGAAGAGGGTGGGTGCCCTGCCGGTGGCCGCCTCGATGGCCGCGTTGGTGCGGGCCAGCTGGGAGCGGATCTCGGCGGGCGCGAGGCGGGTGAGGTCGGGGTGGTCCCAGGAGTGGTTGCCGATCTCGTGGCCGGCCAGGGCCTCGGCACGGACCAGTTCGGGGTGGGCGGCGACGTTCTGGCCGACGGTGAAGAAGGTGGCGCGGGCGCCGTAGGCCGCCAGGTACGTCAGCAGTGTCGCCGTCTGCGGGGCGGCCGGGCCGTCGTCGAAGGTGAGGGCGACGCAGGTGACTTCGGCGCAGTCGGTGCGGTCGGTGCGGTCGCCCCCGTCCGCGGTGTACGTCGGTACGGGCGGCGGGGTGGGAGTAGCGGTGGCGCCGAGGTCCAGTTCGCGGCCGGGGCGCAGGGTCTGCCGCTGGGCGCGCCGGCCGAAGTCGGACAGCCAGGGCCTGACGGTCGTCTCGGGGAGGGTCACGGTGTGGCGGCCGGCCGCGGGGACGCCGACGGTACCGCGGTCGAAGCTCACCCTCAGGTCGCCGTCGTCGGTGAAGGCCAGGTCGTCCAGGGCGGTGGCACGGTCGGCGCCATGGTCGGCGGCATGGTCCCGCGCCGTGTCGTCGAGAGACGCGGGATCGGCCCCCTCCACCCCGGTGAGCCGCTTCCGCACGGCCGCGGCGAAGGCGTTCCGGGAGCCGGGCGCGACGAGCTCGAGTGCGGGCCGGTCCGTCCCGTCCCTGCCGTCGTACCAGTACGTCCTGGTGTCCGTGCCGTCCCCGGCCGACGGACTCTCGAACGTCGTCAGCCGTACGCCCAGCACGTCGCCGGACGCCACCAGGAACGAGAAGCCGATGTGCAGCTCGGCGGACCGCGCACGCCTGGTCGCGGTCCGCACACCACCGCAGAGAGCGGTCGGGCCGTGGCCCTCCCCGCCGTGAAAGTCCGCGACGCGCCCCTCCACGTCCTTCTTCATGGCCGCCGTCATCGCGGTCGCGCCGGGGACGTCCGGGTAGCTGGCGGCCCACCGGCAGGAGCGGTCGTGGCTGTTGTCGCTGACGATCCTGATGCCCTTGATCCTCGCCAGGTCGACGGGACCGCCCGGGGCCCGGGCCGAGTCGTCCGTGGGCGGGTCGGTGGAGCAGGAGGCCGCCGGGGTCAGGGAGCCGAGCAGCAGGAGTGCGGAGGCGAGGGTGCGGTTGCGCATGCGGGACCTAGGGGAGGAAGGAGCGGAACGAAGGGCGGGCCTGTCGCCACAGCTGATCCCCACGGACCCGTGTCTCCTTCAACGACGCTCCGTGACCCCCGGAACAATCACCGTTCGGGTGTCATCCGCCGTCGATCTCCCGGTACTCCTTGGAGACGTACGTCACATCCGTTCCTGTCACACCGTGCCGGGCCGCTCCGTCAGTGAGGTGTAAGCACCCACAACGACGTTGGAGTTCCTCATGGACGCTCGCTTGAACCTCTTCGGCAGCCCGGTCGCGGGCAAGTTCCTGAAGTACATCAACTCGGCGGGCAAGGTGATCTCGGACTCGACGCTGCCGGCCGCGACGGAGGAGTTGGTGAAGATCCGTGCCAGTCAGATCAACGGCTGCGGGTTCTGCACCGACATGCACACCAAGGACGCCGAGGCCGCCGGTGAGACGACCCAGCGCCTCCATCTGGTGGCGGCCTGGAGGGAGGCCACGGTGTTCACCGACGCCGAGCGTGCCGCCCTGGAGCTGACGGAGCAGGGCACCCGTATCGCGGACGCGGCCGGTGGCGTCCCGGACGAGGTCTGGGCGAACGCCACCAAGCACTACGACGAGGAGCAACTCGCCGCCTTGGTGGGCCTCATCGCGGTCATCAACGCCTACAACCGGCTGAACGTCATGGTCCAGCACCCCGCGGGCGACTACCGGCCCGGCCAGTTCGCCTGACGCGGCGTCACGCAACGCGGCCTCACACAACGCGGCACGGCAGTCCGGGCGTGATGAGTACGCACGGCCCCGCCCTGAGTAGCCGTACTCATGCCCGATGCGCGGCCCGCCCTCACACTGCGGACATGAAGCGACTTTCCAGGGAAAAACCACCTTTCATCCGTCTCCTGCTCCCCTCCTTCGTCCGGCGTGGCGCGGCACTGGCGGCGCTGTGCGCGCTCGCCCTCACCGCGTGCGGCACCGAGCGAGGGGGCGGCAGGGACCCGAAGGCCGGACACGACGACCGGGTCGAGGCCGGCTCGCCCGCGGCGTCCCGCCCCGCGGAGACCCGTAGCGGCCCCGAGGAGGACGAGGACGAGTACGGCAGCCCCGAGTTCTTCGCGTACATGGAGCTCCTGACCTCCCTCGCCAAGCCGTGCCTGCCGGACATCCCGTTACCGCCCGTGGAGACGGACACCGAGGAGCCCCCCACCACTCCGCTGCCCCTGCCATCGCTCCCGGACAAGCCGCCCAGCGAGGAAACCCGGGACCCCGACGCCGCCAGGCAGGAGGTGGCGCTGAGCTCCGTGGAGAAGTGCGACGCCCGCATCCACGCCCGCCGCATCACGAAGGCCCTGAAGGACACGACCGACCCGACGCCGCGCCAGGTCGGCGAGGTCCTGCGCGGCCTCGGCTACATCGAGGAGCGGATCCACGGCCCCCGACGCTCGGGTGAGAACGTGGAGTTCACCCTCGACCTGCGGCTGCTGGGCGGACAGCTGTGCCTCTCCGGCAGCGTCACGGGCACGGGCACGGGCACGGGCACGGGAACGGGCACGAGGACCGTCTTCGATCCGTACGGCGCGTCCCCGGAGGTCAGCTGCCTGGAGGTGCGGCGCAACCGCTGAACCGGCGGGAGGCGAGGAACGTCGCCAGCGCGGCGATGTCCGCTCGGACGTGCGGGGGCATCAGGTCGCAGGGGACGGTTGCGGTGCCGTGCCGGGGTCCGCGTCGGCCGCGCCGCCCGGCTGCCGGTGTTCGCGCCACAAGGAGGCCGCCCAGGCGAGTACGGCACCCCCCGCCGCGTAGGCGCCGAGTACCC
Source organism: Streptomyces sp. NPDC046862 (assembly GCF_040704615.1). NCBI lineage: Bacteria > Bacillati > Actinomycetota > Actinomycetes > Kitasatosporales > Streptomycetaceae > Streptomyces > Streptomyces sp. NPDC046862. The sequence goes on from NZ_JBEYXP010000054.1 coordinate 15,728, forward strand.
AGAGGGCCGACGCGGTGTCGTGGCCCGAGAAGTACACGGTGTTGCGGACGAGGGTGGTGCCCGCCCCCGGTGGCAGGGCCTGGCCGATCGCGCTCCAGAACGGCGGGAGCAGGGGCGCCGGGTAGACACCGCCGGAGCTCGGGTTGCCCAGGACCACGAAGATCAGGATGACCAGGCCGGTGCCCAGGAGACCGAGCAGGGTCTGCAGGGCGAGCGCGGTCGCCGCCGAGGCGAGGACGATGAGAGCACCGATACCGCTCAGGGCCCAGAAGTGCCCGCCGAGCGCGTCGAACACGGGCCCCACGACGATCGCTCCGGCGATGCCCGACACGACCGCGTACAGCACGAGAGCGGCGAGCCGGATCAGGGTGCGCTGCCGGCTGGCGGGCCGGGACCCCGCCGCCATGCCCATGATCGTCGCGGTCAGGTAGCCGCCGATCACCCATCCCAGCACGAGGTAGAAGGACGTCATGCCGCGTCCGTCACCGGAGTTCGGGGGCCGGATGTCGGTGACGGTGATCTGCCGCTTCTGTGCCGTCTCGATCTTCTGGGCGATCTGCGTGGCGGTCTGCGACACCGACGGCCCGCCCGCCGAGGCGACAACGAGGGTGTCCTTGGTGCCGGTCGCGTCGAAGAGGAAGGCGACGTCCGTCCGCCGTGAGAGGACCCACTGCCGGGCGGTGGCGGCGCTCGGTGCGGTCGTGGCTTCGACCGGGTCGCCGTCGAGAGAGTTGAGCCGGTCGACGATCCTCGCGGACACCTGCTGGGGAGCGACCACCGCGACCGGGATCTCGTGGGGCGTGGGCGAGTGGAAGGCTCCGACGTACGACACGATGAAGGCGAGCTGCACGAACAGACCGGCGAGCACGAGTCCGAACGCCCGGAACGTGACAGCGTCCTTCAACTCGGCGACAAAGCCAGGGGACTTGGCGGCGTTACCGGTGGGGGATTTTTCCGGTGATGGGCTGGAAAGGTCGTTCACGGGGCTCATGGTCCCATGGGTGCGTGAACGCGGCGGTGGTCAGCTTCCGGCGGCCGGCGACGACCGGGCCATGGGGCGGTCCGGACGTACGGAGAACACCGTGTCGCCCGCCACCGCCACGATCGCGTCCTTGGCGAGCAGCAGGCTCGGTGTGTTCTCGCCCGCCGCGTCCCCCAGGTGCTCCATCGCGGCCGTACGCCACTGCTCCGCTCCGGTGTCACGGTCCAGTGCCAGCAGGCGGCCGAAGTGGTTGGCGAAGTAGAGCTCCCCGTACGGCGCGGAGAACACCGGTACGGACAGGTCCTCCAGCTCCGTCGGCCTGCGCCACTGCTGCTTGCCGGAGGTCGCCGACAGCGCGGTGACCACTCCGTCCTGCTGTACGACGTAGACGGCGCCGTCCACCAGGGCGGCGGCGCCGCGCGTCGGTTCCGTCAGCGGCAGGCGCTTGACGGCGCCGCTGCCCGGGTTCACGCGCACCAGCGCCGCGTACGACCAGTCGCCGACGGACTGCGCCACCTTGTTCGGGTCCTGGACGGCGGTGAAGAGGAGCTGTCCACCGACGACACCGAGCGGTTCCGACGTCGGCGGCAGGGTCGCGACCTCGCTGCGGGTGCCGTTCGACGCGTCGAGCCGCAGCAGGGTCATGGGTACCCCGTTGGGGTCCTCGCCCGACGAGCACAGGCCGTACAGGGCGTCGCCCATGGCCAGCGGTTCGCAGGTCTTCCCGTCCGACGCGGTCGCCGAGGCGGTCCACAGCTCCCTGCCCGCCGGCCCGTAGGCGACGAACCGTGTCCCGGAGACCGACGTCGTCAGCACTCCGCCGCTGAACGGTTGCGCCTGCGCGTCGTTGTCGCCGATCCGGCGGGCCCACCGCTGTTTCCCGTTGTCCGCGTCCAGGGCCACCAGCTTCCTGACCCTGTTGCCCGCGGCCGCGTCGTCCGGCAGGGAGTAGACGTAGACGAGCCCGTCCCGGACACCGACGGGCCGCGCTTCCTGCGGATTGGTGCCGTACCGCCACACGGTGCGGCCGGAGGCGGCGTCGACCTTGGTGACCGTGAAGCCCGTTCCGGCGCAGTACACGGCCTTCTTTCCGCCCGGCACGCACCCGGATTCCGCGTAGGAGATCGGGTCGACGCCACCCGAGTCGCGGGTCAGGTCCGTCCGCCAGGGCTTCCAGCCGGCGGGCAGCGCCGCGGCGCGCGGGCCGGTGGCGGTGGAGGACGCGGAATCCGTCGGTGTCCGCGCGGTGGTGTCCGAACGCGACATGAAGTGCATCGTCGTGACGCTCAGCCCGGTGACGGCCAGGGCCGCGGCAAGGCTGATCACGATCCGCCGCCCGCGGCTCCGACGGCCGCTTTCGGTGCCGGTGTCGGTTCCCGTGCCGGTGCCGGTTCCCGTGCCGGTTCCCGTGCCGGTGCCGGTTCCCGTGCCGGTGTCGGTTCCCGGGGCCTCGCCCATCATCCGGGTGGGGCTCGCGCCCGGTGGTGCGGGACGAGGGCGGGAACCTTGGCCGCGGGTCTCGACGGTGGCGGTGGCTTCCGCGGAGTCCGGCAACGTCTGCAGGATGCGGTGTAGTTCGGCGGGGTCTGGCCGGGCGGCCGGATCCTTGTCCAGGCACCGCTGGACGATGCTCAGCAACGGCTCCCCGACTCCGTCCAGGGCGGGTGCCTCGTGCATGACCTGGTAGCCCGTCATGTACGGGCTGTCGGCGTCGAAGGGACGGTTGCCGGTGGCCGCGAACACCAGCAGCGAGCCGAGCGAGAACACGTCCGAGGCGGCGGTGACGTCCTTGGGTGTGGCGAACTGCTCCGGGGACATGAAGGGCGGGGTGCCGATCAGCCGTCCGGTCACGGTGAGGGCCTGGTTGTCGGCGGCGCGGGAGATGCCGAAGTCGATGACGCGCGGCCCGTCCTCGGCCATCAGCACGTTGCTCGGCTTCAGGTCCCGGTGCACCAGGCCGGCCTGGTGGATGTCCCGCAACGCCTCGACGAGCCCCAGCGCCAGCGTGCGCAACTCCCGCCCGCCCAACGGCCCTTCCTTGGCCACCGTCTCCGAGAGCGTGCGGCCGGGCACGTACAGCGTGGCCATCCACGGCTGTTCGGCGTCCGGGTCGGCGTCCACGACCGGCGCCGTGAACGCCCCGCTCACCCGGCGGGCCGCCGTCACCTCCTGCCGGAAACGGGCCCGGAACTCCTCGTCCTGCGCGTACTGGGCGTGGATGACCTTGACCGCGACCTGCCGCCCCGACGCGGCCCGCCCCAGGTGGACGACCCCCATGCCCCCGCTGCCGAGCCGGTCGACGAGCACGTAGCCGCCGATCGACCCAATGGACTCCGCATCCTCGGGGCTCAGCGACATCCGCCGGACACCTTTCCCCATTCCCACGCCTCGAAGGCCGGTTCAGGGCATCACCCTAAAGGCTGCCGTGTGCCACGTGGGGCGCCTGATACGACCGGCCCGGCTCGGCAGCGGGGCGAGCCGGTCTTCGACTGGCCTCCCTGTCCGGCCGTCAGGAGGAGGACGGTGGCGTCAGTATGGGCGGCCTGTTCGGGTGTGAGGGGCGCGAGGGGGAGCCGATCTCGAGGGGCGGGCCCGATCGCGGGGCCGGTGGCGCGGCGGGACGGGCGTGCCGGTGGTGCGGGACCGGTGGCACGGGGGCCCGGGGCGGGCGGCGATGGCGTCCGCCCCGGGGCAGCCGGCGTCAGCTCCGGCCGGCGACGGTCTTGATGACCGCGGCGGTGAACTCGGTGGTGGAGGCGCCGCCGCCGAGGTCGCGGGTGGAGGTGCCGGCGGCGATCGTGTCGGCCACACCCCTCTCGATGATCTGCGCGGCGGAGACCAGGGCCGGGTCGCCGTGCCTGGCCCCGAGCCACTGCAGCAGCATCGCGCCGGAGAGGATCATGGCGACCGGGTTGGCGGTGTTCTGCCCGGCGATGTCGGGCGCGGAGCCGTGCGAGGCCTGGGCCATGGCGGTGTCGGCGGAGGCGTTGATGGAGGGGGCGGTGCCCAGCGAGCCGCTGATCTCGCCGGCGAGGTCGGAGAGGATGTCGCCGAACATGTTCTCGGTGACGATGACGTCGAAGTCCTGGGCGCGGCGCACCAGATGGACGGTCATGGCGTCGATGTGGAAGTCGTCGACCGTCACGTCCGGGTACTCCTGGGCGACCTCCTGGCACACCGTGCGGAAGAGCCCCGTGGTCAGCTTCAGCACGTTCGCCTTGTGGACGATGGTGAGCTTCTTGCGGCGCGAGCGGGCCAGGTCGAAGGCGACACGGGCGACGCGCTCGGTGGCGGCGCGGGTGATGATGCCCATCGCGATGGCGACGCCCTCGACGGGGCTGAACTCGCCGGTTCCGGCGACGGTGTTGCGGTCGGCGTAGAAGCCCTCGGTGTTCTCGCGCACGATGACCAGGTCGGCGCTGTCGCAGACGGCCTTGGCGCCGGGGAAGCTCTTGGCCGGGCGGATGTTGGCGAAGAGCTGGAAGTGCTTGCGCAGGGTGCCCGACGGGTTGAGCGCCGACCTGTGCGGCTCGGGGTAGCTCACGGAGTCGTGCGGGCCGAGGAACCAGCCGTCCAGACCGGCCAGTGCCTGCTGGGTCTCGTCCGGCACCGGGGTGCCGTGGGTCTCGATGGCGGAGGCGCCCAGGGGGAGGGTGACCCATTCGAGGGAGACGCCCGCGGCCCGGGCGGCGGCGGTGGCGATCTCGACGGAGGCGGGGACGATCTCGGGGCCGATGCCGTCGCCCTCCAGGACGCCGAGGCGGTACGTCGTGGTGCTCATGGTGCGGGTTCCTCTCTGGAGAACGCGGAGAACGCGGAGAACGCGGAGAACGCGGAGAACGAACGGTGGGTCAGGGCAGGGCGGCGGCACAGGTGAGGGCGGTCCAGGACCGGGCGGCGGTCACGGCGCGACCGCCGCCGTACGGGTCGTCCGGCCCGCCTCGGAGGTGAGCAGGCCGCGGAGCTGACGGGCGGCGGCGCCGGCTCCGTCCAGGACGGGCACGCCCACCAGGGCCTCCAGGGCGTCGCGGGCCGGGGTGAGGGAGTACTGGGCCAGCAGCACCGCGTCGGCGTCACCGGCCCCGGCGGCGTCCAGTGCCTCGGCCAGGGCGCCGGCCAGGTGGCGTGCGGTCGCCTCGGGATCGTCCGCGCCGTCCGCGCCGTCCACCCCGTCCCTGCAGGCCGCGTCCTCGCTCAGCGCGGTCACGATGTCGACCGGGCGGTCCGGCCGGGCCGTCGTGACGAGTGCTTCGAGCTGGGCGACGGCGGCCGGTACGGCCGGGGGAGTGGAGGCGACGACGGCGATACGCCGGAACGGGCCGGACAGCGCGTCCTGGAACATGGCCTCGTCGGACTTCAGGACGGGCACGTTCCACAGGGTGCGGGCGGTGTCCACCACCTCCCCGTACGAGGAGCAGGTCAGCAGTACGCCCTGAGCGCCGCCGTCCATCACGTGGGCGATCAGGCGGAGCATGCGCCTGCGCAGCACGTCGGTGAGGCCCTCGGAGTGGAGGGCGTCGTCCAGGAGACGGTCGTCCAGCACGTTCCACGGGACGGCCTGCGGGAACTCCCGCGCGAACGCCTCCTGAGCGACGCGGGCTCCGGTCGGTACGGCGTGGATCAGGGCGATCAGCGGGCGGGGTCCGGGCACGGCGTCACTGTAGAGCCGCCCGGACAACCGGTCAACCGGTTCATCTCATGCGTTCACCCGAGGACGAGAAGAGGGCCGTCGGCGTAGCGGCCGACGGCCCGGAGCGGGGTGCGAGGGAGTGCCGGGGGCTATGCGTCGCGCTGCTCCAGGGCCTCCATCAGCCGCCGGGACGCGCCCTCCATGTGCCGGGTCATCGCCGCACGGGCCGCCTCGGCATCCCCCTGCGCGACCGCCTCGAAGATCGGTACGTGGTCGGCGTAGGCCACCTCGCGGGACCGGACGGCCCCGGTGCGCCGCACCCAGCCGCGCTGGATCATCGTCCGAACGCCCTTGAGCATGTCCCGCAGCGCCGTGTTGCCGGCCAGCTCCCCGAGCGCCGCGTGGAAGGCGGTGTCGGCCTCGGGGAACTCCTCGTCCGGGCACTCCCGCATGGCGGTCAGCCGGGCGCGCAGCAGCTCGACACCCGCCTCGTCCCGCGCCTGCGCGGCGAGGCCGGCGACTACCACCTCCAGTTCGGCACGTGCCTGGACCATGTCACGGGCGCGCCGCTCCCCCAGGAGCAGGCCGAGCTCGAACAGCCGGTACAGGATGTCGGAGTCGGCGCCGCGGAAGTACGTCCCGCTGGACTGCCGGATCTCCAGCAGGCCCAGGAAGCCGAGCGACTTGATCGCCTCGCGCACGGTGGGCCGGTTCACCCCGAGCATCTCGGTCAGCTGCCGCTCGGAGGGGATGCGGTCGCCGGGCTGGACCTCGCCGGACATCAGGTAGTCGATCAGGCGACGAGAGACCTCGGCTGCCAGCGGCTCCCGCGGCTCGACCCTGATCCTGGCGAGTTCGGCCATCGCATTCCTCACTTCGGCAACTTCGGCAACTTCGGCATTGACGCGATGGCCAGATTCTAGTTACCTACCGGAATTCCGGTAAACCGGTTCATCAGTGAGGAGCCGTCCCGGTGGGCCACCCCGACCGGTCGGCCGACTCCCGGGCGCCGCGAGCGCCCGGGGCTCAGCGGTTGGCCGGGGCGGCGTCCGCGTGGGCGGTGCGCAGCGCGGAGAGGAAGGTGTCGGCGGGCTGGGCGCCGGAGACACCGTAGGCGCGGTTGAGGACGAAGTACGGCACGCCGGTGGCGCCGTAGCGGCGAGCCTCGCGGATGTCGGCCTGTACGGCGTCCGCGTACGTGTCGCCGTCGAGCATCCGCCGTATCTCGTCCTCGGGGACGCCGACCTCGGCGCCGAGCCGCACCAGGGTGCCGGGGTCGTCGACGATCTCGCCCTCGCCCAGGTGGGCGCGCAGCAGCCGTTCGTGCATCCGGTCGCCCAGGCCGTGTGCCGCGGCCAGGTGGCTCAGGCGGTGGGCGTCGACCGTGTTGACGGAGACGGCCCGCTCCAGGTCGTACGTCAGCCCCTCGGCGGCGGCGAGTTCGGTGACCTGACGGGTCATCGCCCTGACCTGCGCGACCGGCGCCCCCGTCTTCTCCGCCAGCGTCTCGAAGACCGGTCGCCGCCGGCCCTTCGGGTGGGACGGGTCGAGCTGGAAGCTGTGCCAGTGGATCTCGACCTCGTCGGCGTGCTCGAACCGGTCGAGCGCCGTTTCCAGGCGCCGCTTGCCGATGTAGCACCAGGGGCAGACGACGTCGGACCAGACGTCGACGCGCAGCGCGCTCACAGGGCACACACCCCGTCCGTGCAGACGGCCGCGTCGTCCGAGCCGAGGACCGTGAGAAGAGGTGCGGGTTCGTCCGTGCCCGCGGAGGTGTCGGCCGCGGAGGTGTCGCGCGCAGAGGCGTCGGCCGCGGTGGCCGGTGAGCCGGGGATCGTCTCGGCGGGCTTTCCCGCCGTGCCGTCCGGGAGCGGGTGGTCGGGCATGAGAAGTCCAATCATCAAAGACAGGGAACCTGCCCTCGGGCAGGAGAGGGCGTCAAGCGGCGGTGCCCACCGGCGGGGTCGGCGCCACGGGGTGGGCCTGCTCGACGCGGTCACGCCTGGTGTACATGTCCCAGTAGTGCTCGGCGAGTTCGGCCGGGTCGACGACGGGGAACTCCGCGCCGGTGAGCCTGTCGTCGGGCTCGGCGGAGGCGGATGCCTCGGCCGCCTCGCTGCCGGTGATCATCGCGCCGATGGTGAGGGTGCCGGCGTAGACGCCGGTGCCGGCGAGTTCGCCGTTGAGGGAGTACAGGTAGTTGCGGGCGGCCGACATCACCGGGCCCGGGCCGCTGAGGTGGGGCATCGGCTGCACCGCCGTGTAGCCGGTGGTCATCAGGACGGCGCCGTCACCGCGTTCGGTCATCTCCGGAAGTACGGCGCGGAACACCTCCACCGGGGTGAGCAGGAGCAGCCGGGAGAGGTCTTCAAGAGTGGCCGCGTCCAGCCGGGCGGCGGGAGTGAAGGACACGTCGCCGCCGATCGGCCCGTACTCCACGACGTCGATCCGGCCGAAGCGGTCCCGGATGGCGTCCACCAGCGCGGGAACCCCCGCGGGGTCGGACAGGTCGGCGGAGAAGGCGGCGGCCTCGATGCCCTCGCCCTCCAACCGCGCCACCAGGGAGTCGAGCCGGTCCTTGCGGCGGGCCACCAGGGCGACACGGAAGCCCTCCTGGCCGAAGCGACGTGCGACGGACACGCCGAGCCCGGTACCGGCGCCGAAGACGGCGATCACTTTGGACATGGAACTTCTCCTCGCCGTGGAGTTATCTTGACCTATGGGTCAAGTTCTTCGCGGCCGACCGTAACACATAACTTGACCCATGGGTCAAGATGTCCGGACCGACGTGGGACGGACGTGGGACCGACGTGGGACCGACGTGGGACCGACGTGGGACGGGCGTGGGACGGGCGTGGGACGGGCGTGGGACCGACGTGGGGCCGACGTCGGATCGATGTCGGATCGATGTCGGATCGAGGGATGCGACCATGGGACGCCGAACGCACGACGAGGAGGGACGCCGGATGCGGGCCGACGCGCGACGCAACGCGGAGAAGCTGCGAACGGCAGCAGCCGAGCTCTTCCGTGAGCGCGGCCTCCAGGCGCCCCTGAAGGAGATCGCCCGCCGGGCCGGTGTGAGCCACGGCACCCTGTACAACCTCTTCGGCACCCGCGAGGCGCTCATCGACGAGGTGGTCGCCGACCTGGCCGCCGACCGGCTCGAACAGGTCGCCGAGCGGGCCCTGGCCCATGAAGACGCCTGGGGCGGATTCGCGTACTACGTCGAGAAGCTCTGCGAACTGCAGATCACCGATCCCGCGATCAGCGACGTGGTCACCGGCCGCTACCCGGACGCCGCGCGCCTGATGGCCGTCTGTGAGGGGACCCGCGCCGTCGCCTCGCGCATCATCGAGCGAGCCCAGCAGGCCGGCGCCCTGCGGCCCGACTTCACCCGGGAGGACCTGGTGTTCATCCTCGGGGCCAACGCCCTGCTCTCCCGGGCCGTCAGGGACACGGCGCCCGACGCCTGGCGCCGAGGTGTCGCCTTCACCCTCGACGGCCTGCGCACCGAAGCCGCCCACCCGCTCCCCGCCGCCCCGCTGACCCCGCAGCAGCTCTACGAGGTCATGGGCAACTTCACCGGCTCGCCGTAAGAGGGGGACCGCTTCCGCTGCCCGAAAGGCGGCGGAAGCGGTCCCCTGTGGGTGTGGGGCGGTCCTTCCCGCGGGGTGATGCTGTGGGCTAACCGCAGATGAGGACGAGGAGGCAGGCCTTCTGGCCGCCGCCGTCGTGGTCGTGGTCGCCGCCGGCAGGGCCTGAGGGTGCGGCCGCAGCCTTCGTGGCGGTGTGAGGGGTGGGTGCCGCGGCGGAGGCCGCCGCTGCCGGGGCTGCCGCGAGAGCGAGAGCCAGGGCGGCAGTGACCGCGAGTCGTCGGGAAAGGGACTTCTTGGGTGTTATCTGCGTGTTGTTCATGAAGTCACCGTGCACGGCTTTGTCGCCAAGTGCGCGCCGAGAGAGGCCTATCGGGCGAATCGCCGTGATCCGCCGTGCGTCGTCCGCCGTCCGCCGTGCGCCGTCCGCCGTCCGCCGTCCGCCGTCCGCGTCGGCCGTACCCGGGCCCGTGTCCGTCCACGGGCCCGGAGGACCGTCAGGCCAGGCGGCCGTGAAGTGGTGTGTCCCGGAGTCGACGGCGAACCTGAACCCGACGGCGAACCTGAACCCGACGGCGAACCTGAACCCGACGGCGAACCTGAACCCGACGGCGAACCTGAATCCGACGGAGGATCGGCCCGCTCGTCACGTCAGGAGAACAGCAGGCGCCAGGTCAGCGGTCCGGGGCTGCCGTCGGCGTCGCCGCGCAGTTCCTTGCGCGACTTCTGGAAGTCCCGCACGTTCAGCCGGTCCGCCTCGCCCCAGCTCCTGCTCGGGCCGACCTTGTAGTGGTCGCCGAAGCCGCGCTCCACCAGCTGCTTGCCGAGCTGCAGGACGTACGCGTTCGAGGCCCCCGCCACGAAGTACTTGCGGCCCGGGAACGCGGGGATCTTCGGCTTGGTGTTCGGCTTGGCGGGCGTGCTCGTCGCCGTGGTGTCGTCGTCGCCCACGTCCAGCTCGGTCTTCGCGTACTTGATGATCCTGGCGAAGTCGATCGCGCCGGGGTCGCCGTGGACGTTCTCGGGCACGTGCGTGTGGCCGCAGACTCCCTTGAAGTCCGTCCACTGCGTGCCCGTCATCCGCTGGCCGCCGCCGTTCCCGTACGACGTGGGGTACGCGGGCCACGACTTCGGGCCGGACAGCGGCACGCCGTGTTCCTCGTGCATCCAGGCCAGGAAGCGGGCGACGCCCTGCAGCGCCCAGTCCGGCGCGTCCGGCCAGTAGACGTGCGCGTGGCCCGCGGCCTTCCACTTCGCGTGCGACTTCGGGTCGCAGGTGCCGGCCAGCTCGACCTGGCACACGTTCATGGTGTTCGTCTCGACGCCGCCCGGCAGGTTGACCAGCGCTCTGGAGGAGGTCTCTATGTCGAAGTGCTGGTACCACTTCAGCTTCTTGGCGGCGAGATCGGGAACCGCCGTCAGGTTCGGGGCGGTTGAGCCACCGTCGTAGCCGGGCAGCGTGTAGCCCTCGGTGGTGTGCAGGACGACGACGTTGACCTGCATCGGGTCACCGCCGAAGTCGTCCTGGTACCAGTTGGCCCGGCTCGCACCGGGGTAGCGCTGGGGTCCCGTCTTCGTGCTCATCACAGACTCCTGAGGTGAGTGTGGCCTCGTCCGTTCGGCGAGGCGGGTGATGTTCGAGGTGACGATCGAGGTGCGGCATGTACGAAGTGGCCCATGGCCGAGGCGGATGGCCGGGATGGCCGGGATGGCCGAACGGCCGTGCGGCACCGCTGACCGGGAGGGGGGGACCAGTGCCCTTCGAGAGCGACGTCGCCCTTCGGCGCTTGACGCCCTTCAGCGCTCAGACGAGGCCGAGCTCTCCGCACCGCATCTCGTGTCCGTGCCGTAAGTTCACCGGGTGGGCCCTCCTGGGCGACGCTGGGGGGCGAAGGGCTTCGCCGAACACGGCATCAGGGCGAGCAGAGTACGCGACGGACTTGTGTGACGGCCGATTAGGCGGCCGTGTCGCGCCAACCAATCGTTCTTTGCCGGGCTGTTGGGCGTGTGAGTTGGAGGTTGGGCGCCCCGAACCGGTCAGCGCGGCCCGAGCGCCGCGAAGGCCTCGTCGAGGAGGGCGACGAGGTCGAGCCGGCCGTCGGAGTCGGTCCAGTGGTCGACGGCGACGTTGAGGCAGTCCAGGGCCGCGGACGCGCGGACCCAGTGGGCGAGGGCCGGGGGCTCGGCGGACCCGGAGCGCTCGGCGAGGGCCCGGGCCAGGGCCGGGCGCCAGCCGTGCTGCTTCTCCAACTGCCGTGCGCACAGTGCGGGGGTGTCCCGGACCAGGCGGGTCATGGCCAGGGAGTCGTCCGGGTCCTGGTGGTAGGGCTCGATGGCCGTGTCCAGGGCGCGTCGCAGCGCGGTCCAGTCGTCCTCGTCGGCGGGGCGGGCGCGCAGGGCGTCGGCGACCCGCTCGCCCTTGGCGTCGAAGGCACCGAGGACGGCGTCCTCCTTGGTGCCGAAGTACCGCAGGAAGGTGCTGCGCGACACGCCGGCGGCCTTGGCGAGGTCGTCGACGGTGACCTTCTCGAACCCCTCGCGGCGGAACAACTCGAAGGCCACCTGGCTCAGTTCGGCCCGTACGGCGGCCCGTGCGATGTCCCTGGTGCTCGTGCGGCCTGCTGTGCTCACCCCGCGATCGTACCTTCCTGTCCGATCCTGACTTGCAGGAGTGGAACTCGGTGCCTAACCTGACACTCAGTTTCACCAAAGACAGGGGAGGACACCATGACCACTCGAACGCTCGGGCTCATCGGCAGCGGCATGATCGGCGGTGCGCTGGCCGGTCTCGCGGTGGCCGCCGGCCTGGACGTCGTCCTCAGTAACTCCCGCGGCCCCGAGACCCTCGCCGACCTCGTCGCAGGTCTCGGCGACCGTGCCCGCGCCGCCACGCCGGAGGAGGCCGCCCGGGCCGGCGACCTCGTGGTGGTGACCATCCCGCTGAAGGGCTACGCGCAGCTGCCGGTCGAGGCACTGACCGGCAGGACGGTGATCGACACCATGAACTACTACCCGGAGCGCGACGGCCGTCTCGGGGCCCTGGACGAGGCCGGGCTGACCTCCAGCGAACTACTCCAGCGCCACCTGGCCGGCTCCCGGGTGGTGAAGGCGTTCAACACCATCGACTTCCGCCGGCTGTCCACGAGTGCCCGTCCGGCCGGTGCCCCCGACCGCAGCGCCCTGCCGATCGCCGGCGACGACCGGACGGCCAAGGAGGAGGCGGCCCGGCTGCTGGACACCCTCGGGTACGACGCCGTCGACATCGGCACGCTCGCCGACAGCTGGCGCGTCGAGCCCGGCACGCCGGTCTACGTCCAGCCCTACCTGGCCGAACGGCCGGAGGGGCTGAGCCAGGAGCAGACGCAGCGCTGGTTCTTCGAGACGCCGGGTGTCCCCGTGGCCGCCGCCCGGGTGAGGGAACTGGCCGACCGGGCCGTACGGCGCCCCGCGGGTCCCGCTTCCATGACCCTCTCCCAGGACTGAGCGCTCCCATGACACCTGCCAACACGTCTGCCAACGCCCCTGCCAACACGTCTGCCAACGCCCCTGCCAACACGTCTGCCAACGCCCCTGCCAACACGCCTGCCAACATCCCTGCCGTGCACGGGTCGCCCGTCGACGTCCCGACCGCCGACGGAACCGTCGACGCCTACCTCGCCCACCCCGAGACCCCGGCTCCGCACCCCGCCGTCCTGCTGTACATGGACGCCTTCGGACTGCGCCCCCACCTGAAGTCCATGGCGGACCGCCTCGCGGCGGCCGGATACGTCGTCCTCGTGCCCAACGTCTTCTACCGCTACGGCCGCGCGCCCGTGGTGGAGCTGCCCGAGTTCATCGACCCGGCCGAGCGCCCGGAGATCATCCAGAGCCTGGGGCCGGCCGCGCGGACCCTGACCCCCGAGGGCGCGATGCGGGACGCCGCCGCCTACCTTGACTGGCTGGCCGCCTCCCCGCTGACGACCGACGGCCCGGCCGGGGCCACCGGTTACTGCATGGGCGCCGGGCTGGCCCTGCGCACCGCGGGCACGCACCCGGACCGGGTCGCGGCCGCGGCCGGCTTCCACGGCGCGTACCTGGCGACCGACGCGCCGGACAGCCCCCACCTGCTCGCGGACCGGATCACCGCGGAGCTCTACTTCGGCCACGCCGACCAGGACGCCACGAACCCCGCCGAGCAGATCGACCGCCTCGACGCTGCCCTCACCGCCGCGGGCGTCCGCCATCACGGCGAGGTCTACGCCGGCGCCCACCACGGCTTCACCCAGGCCGACACCGCGATGTACAGCGAGAAGGCGACGGAACGCCACTGGGCGGCCCTGCTGGACCTGTTCGCCCGCCGGCTGTGACGGTCAGGAGGCCGGCATCGGTACGGGCCGCCCGTCGGAGGATCTACCCCCACCTCAGCCCCACCTCAGCCCTAAGGGACTGTTAGGTCTTGGTTCCCGCTGTTGAACGGGCCTGTCCTGCCCCTGACTCTGTGTGCTCCTGGGCCGCAGACAAGGAAGTGACAAGGGAGTCCCGATGGCCACACAGTCCACGACCGAGCGCGCGCACCCGCCCCGCCGCGACGAACGCAGGGTCGTCAGCAACATCTTGCGCGGATCGATCGGCAACCTGATCGAGTGGTACGACTGGTACGCGTACACCGCGTTCAGCGTCTACTTCGCCGCCACGTTCTTCCCCTCCGGCAACCAGACCGCCCAACTCCTCAACACCGCGGCGGTGTTCGCCGTCGGTTTCCTGATGCGGCCGATCGGCGGCTGGGTGCTCGGCCGCTATGCCGATCGCCGCGGGCGGCGCGCGGCGCTGACGCTGTCGGTGACGCTCATGGCGGCCGGTTCCCTGATCGTGGCGCTCACCCCGTCGTACGGCTCGATCGGGGTCGCCGCACCGGTGCTGCTGGTGCTCGCGCGGCTGCTGCAGGGCCTCTCGGTCGGCGGTGAGTACTCGACCTCGGCCACCTACATGTCGGAGGTGGCCACACCCGGACGTCGCGGCTACTACTCCAGCTTCCAGTACGTCACCCTCATCGCCGGCCAGCTCACGGCGCTCGGCCTGCAGATCATCCTGCAGCAGGTGCTCAGCGCCTCGCAGATGGACGCGTGGGGCTGGCGGATCGCCTTCGTCGTCGGTGCGGCCGGGGCGATCGTCGTGCTGTGGCTGCGGCGCGGCATGGACGAGTCGGAGAGCTTCGAGCGCGCGGCGGCCGAGGGCGCGGAGGACAAGAGCGGTGGTCCGGCGCGGGGCAGCCTGCGACTGCTGCTGAACTACCCCCGGCAGTGCCTGGTCGTGGTCGGGCTGACCATGGGCGGCACGCTGTTCTTCTACACGTACACCACGTACCTGCAGAAGTTCATGGTCAACACCAGCGGCATCGCCAAGCCGACGGCCGCCTGGATCAACTTCTTCGCGCTGATCGTGTTCGTGCTGCTCCAGCCCGTCATGGGGCTGCTGTCCGACCGGGTGGGGCGCCGGCCGATGCTGATCGCGTTCGGGGTGCTGGGCGCCGCCGTGACCGTGCCCTCGCTGACCCTGCTGTCCCACACCAGCGATCCCGTGTACGCGTTCCTGCTCATGGTCGGGCCGCTGGCCGTCAGCTCCCTGTACACCTCGATCAGCGCGGTGGTGAAGGCCGAGCTGTTCCCGACGTCGATCCGGGCGCTGGGCGTCGGCCTGCCCTACGCGCTGACCGTGGCCCTGTTCGGCGGGACCGCGGAGTACGTCGCCCTGTGGTTCAAGAAGGCCGGCCACGAGAGCTGGTACTTCTACTACGTCACCGCCTGTGTCCTGATCTCGCTGCTCGTCTACATTCGGATGCGCGAGACGTCGGACGGATCCCCCCTGGAGAGCGAGGCGGCCGCGGCTCGGGACTGAGAGCCTGTGGCTTCGACGTGAGGGAGGCGACCGTGCGCGTACTGCTGGCCGAGGACGACGACGGTGTGGCCGGTGCGCTGACCGAGGTCCTGTACGAGCACGGTCACCTGCCGACCCGGGTGCGGCGCGGCGAGGAGGTCCTCGCCCGCCACCGCCAGGCCGACCTGCTGCTGCTCGACCTCGGCCTGCCCGACCTCGACGGCCTGGAGGTGCTGCGCAAGCTGCGCGCGGTGAGCGGTGTTCCGGTCGTCGTCCTCACCGCCCGGGGCGATGAGCGGTCGGTGGTGCGAGGTCTGCGGCTGGGCGCCGACGACTACCTGGTCAAGCCGGTACGGCTGGCCGAACTGCTGGCCCGCATCGAGGCCGTCATACGCCGCGCCACGACACCCGCCACACCCGCCGCCCCGGCACCGCGCACGGTGCGCGCCGGTGACGTCGAGGTCGACCTCGACGCGCGCCGGGTGTCGGTCGGCGGCACCGAAGTCCGTTTGACCACCAAGGAGTTCGCCGTCCTCGCCGCGCTCGCGGCCCGGGCCGGTACCGCCGTCAGCCGCCAGCAGCTCATGGACGAGGTGTGGGGCGACGCCTACCTGGCCGTGTCCCGCTCGCTCGACGTCCACCTCACCCAGCTGCGGGCCAAACTCGCCCGCCCCGAGGTGCTGACCACCATCCGCGGCTTCGGCTACCGCTTCGGCGGCTGAACCGGCAGGGCCGTCATGCGCACCCGGGTACTGACCGTCGTCCTGGCCTTCGCCGTGCTCGCGGTGGCCGGGTTCGCCGTACCCCTGCTGGGCGTCAGCGCGTCCCAGCGCACCCAGCAGCTCGTCGCCGCGCGCACCGCCGACCTCGACCGCTTCGCGGGCCTCGCCGAGCAGGCCGCCGTCAGCGGCGACACCGGCGCGCTGACCGCCGAGGTGACCCGCTACACCGAGCTGTACGGCGAGGCGGTCGTGGTCGTCGACGCCCGCCGCGCCCCCGTGGTGCAGACGGGCGGTATGCGCGCCGCCGACCCGGCCGTCGCCCGCCTCGTCGACGCGGCGCTGCGCAACCAGCGCGTCTCGCCCGGCGGCACCCTGCGCCCCTGGTCCCGCGCCGACAAGCTGCTCGCCCGCCCGGTCGGCACCGGCACGCGGGTGTCCGGCGCCGTGGTGCTGCGCGCCTCGGTGCGGGCCGCCGCCGACGACATCGCGCTGCGCTGGGCGCTGGTCCTGGCGGGCGCGGGCCTGTTCGCCGTGGCCTGCGTGCTGCTGGCGCGGAGGGCCACCCACTGGGTCGTACGCCCCCTGCACCGCCTCGACCGCGCGGTCGGCGCGCTCGCGGCCGGGCTGCCCGCCGAACACGCCCGGGCCGGCGGCCCACCCGAACTGCGCCAGCTGGCCACCGGTTTCAACAGCATGGCCGACGCGGTGACCACGGCACTGGAACAGCAGCGCCGCCTGGTGGCCGACACCTCGCACCAGTTGCGCAACCCGCTCGCGGCGCTGCGCCTGCGCATCGACTCGCTCCAGTCCCGCCTGCCCGCCTCCGCCGGCCGCACCTACACCGGCGTGACGGCCGAACTCGAACGCATGGAGCACCTCCTCGACGACCTGCTGGCCCTCGCGAACGCCGAACACCGCGCCGGTGAACTGTCCGTCACGGACGTGCGCGGCGCATGCTGTGACGCGACGGCGGTCGCCGCGGCCCAGGCACAGCTGTGGCAGCCGGTGGCCGAGCGGGCGGGCGTCCACCTGGCGTTCGTCCCCGGTCCCGCCGTCCCCATGACCTGCACGGAGGGCGAACTGGCCCAGGTCGCCGACATCCTGCTCGACAACGCGATCAAGTACGCGGGGAGCGGCGCCCGCGTGGAGGCGCGCTGCCTCACCGAGGGCCCGGACGCGGTGTTGGAGCTGCGGGACGACGGGCCGGGCCTCGACCCCGGGGAACTCACCCGGGCGGGCACCCGCTTCTGGCGCTCCGACCGCCACCGCGACGTACGCGGCAGCGGCCTCGGCCTGGCGATCGCCGAGCGGCTGGTGGCCGGACGGGGCGGACACGTGGAGTTCGCGCCGGCCGAGCCGCACGGCCTGCGGGTCAGGGTCGTCGTCCCCGCGTCCCCGAAGGGACGCACGGCGTGACCGGCGGGCGGGCAGACGGCGTGACCGGCGGGCGGGCACGGGGCGTGACCGGCGAACGGCCCCAGGGCACGAACGGCGAGCGGCCCCAGGGCACGAACGGCGAGCGGCCCCAGGGCACGAACGGCGAGCGGCTACGGGGCACGACCGGTGAGCAGGCACGCGGCATGGCGCGGGCAGATGGCATGGCGCGGGCAGACGGCATGACGCGGGCAGACGGCATGACGCGGGCAGACGGCATGGCGCGGGCAGGCGGCATGACCGGCCCCGCTCGGCCCGCCGCCCGCCGCACCGTCCTGCGCGCCGCACTCGGCGCGGCCGGCACCGGACTGCTGGCGGGCGCCGCGACGGCCGACGCACGGCACGCGGACCGTGGCCCGGAGGGCGAGCTGCGGATCGCGACCGGCGAGTCCGACGGGTTCTACGCGGCCTTCGGGCGGCTGCTCGCCGACCAGGTGACGGCGGTCTACCCCCGGCTGTCCTGCGAGGTGGTTCGCAGCGAGGGCAGCGTGGCCAACATACGGCTGCTCCACGCGGGCCGGGCCGAGGTGGCGCTGGCGCTGGCCGACATCGCGTGGGCGGCGTACGGCGGCTCCGCACCGTTCGGCCGCCGGGTCCCGCTGCGCGCGATCGGCCGGGTGTACGAGAACTACGTCCAGCTGGCCGTGCGCGCCGACGCACCCGTCCGCGCCGTCGCCGACCTGGCGGGGCGCACGGTCTCCCTGGGCGCGCCCGCGTCCGGCGGTGCCGTGCTCGGCGACCGTCTGCTGCGCGCCGCGGGCCTCACCCCGGGCACCGACGTACGGGTCCGCCACCTGCTGATGCCGCAGGCGGCGCGCACGATGCGGGACGGCGCCATCGACGCCCTCCTGGTGGCGGGCGGCGTACCGCTGCCGGTGCTGTCCGGCCTCGACACCCGGCCAGGCATCCGCCTGCTGCCCCTGGCCGGCCTGCTGCCCCGGCTGCGCGACGACACGAGTCGGGCGGGAACGAGTCGGGCCGGCTCGGGGCTGGAGGCGGTGACGGTGCCGGCGGGGGCGTACCGGGGAACGCCCGAGGTGGCCACCATCGGCGTGGCCAACCTGCTCCTGTGCCGGCCCGACCTGCCCGTGCCCGTCGCCGCCGCCCTCACCCGCGTCCTGGTCCGCCGGGCGACCCGCCTCGTCCCCACCACGGCCCTCGGCACCCAGTTCCTCGACGTCCGCAGCCTGATCTCCACTGGCGTCGTCCCCCTGCACCCCGGGGCGGTCGTCGCCTACCGCGAACTGCACGGTTAGCGCGGCGCGGCGGACGGCCGTACCGGAAGGACGGCCTCCCCACGGAACAAAGGACGGCCTTCCCGCGGAACGACGGACGGCCTTCGCGCGGAACCAAGACCGTCTTCGCGCCCTCTAGGTCAGTGCCTGACGGGCCGTTGGAACGGCTCGGCCGGCACACCGCTGTGCGTCCTCGTCCATCGATTCAGGGCTCCACGAGCCAGAGGGAAGTCATGCGAAGACTGACGTCGGCCATCGTCGCCGGCTTAATGGCGTTCGCCGGCCTGGGAGTTGCGGCCAGTGCCTCCGCCCAGGCGGATACGGGAGCGGAGTACGTCGCGCTCGGCGATTCGTACGCGTCCGGGGTCGGCGCGGCCCCGTACGACGCCTCCAGCGGCGACTGCAAGCGCAGCCCGAACAGCTATCCCCGCCTGTACGCGGCCGCCCACCCCAAGTACGCGCTGAAGGACGTCACTTGCAGCGGCGCGACGATGGCCGACGTGCGGAACAACCAGTTGTCCGCGCTGAGTGAGAAGACCTCTCTCGTCACCCTCACGGTGGGCGGCAACGACGCCCAGTTCTCCTCCGTGGTCCAGGCGTGCCTCACCCAGAGCGACAGCTACTGCGCGACGGCCACGAACTGGATGTCGTCCTACGCCAGGAACCAGATGGTGACGGAACTCGCCGTCCTCTACAAGGACATCAAGACCCGCGCGCCCAAGGCTCTGGTCCTCGTCCTCGGCTACCCGCGGGCGCTCGCCTCGACCGGGTCGTGCGGTCAGATCGACCTCAGCGCCGCCAAGCGCACCTCCATGAACGGGATGGCCGACGCCCTGGCGGAGGGCACCCAGGCCGCGGCCAAGTCCGCGAGCGTCTACTTCATCGACATGCGCAGCCAGTTCGACGGCCACGGGGCGTGCGGTGCCGACCCGTGGATCAACGGTGTCGACCTGTCCCGGCAGGCCGAGATCTTCCACCCCAACGCGGCGGGCTACACGAAGGGTTACGCCGCGAGGCTCAGCAGCGTCTGGGGCTGACCCGGCCCTGTCCACCCCGTGAAATCGTTCGCTCGTCGTTCGCTCTGGAGACACACTCGATGAAGCTCACCAAGCGTCTCGTCCTGACCACCACCGCTCTCGCCGCCGTGACCGCCGGGACGCTCCTGAGCGCGACGGTCGGCCAGGCGGCCGCCTCGCAGCCCGCCTCGCAGTCCGCCTCGCAGTCCGCCCGCCCCGCCGTCGACGCTCCCGCCGCACTGAAGGTCCCCGACGGCAACCGGCTCACCGGCGTCTTCGGGGCCGAGGGCGTCCAGACGTACACCTGCACCGACGGCGCCTGGAAGCTGCTGGAGCCCGCCGCCACCCTCTGGGCCAAGAACGACCGCTCCCGCCGCACCGTCGCCCTCCACTCCCGCGGCCCCGTCTGGGTGTCCACGGTGGACGGCAGCGCCGTCAACGCCGCCGCCGTCGCCAGCTCCCCCAAGACCGGCACCATCCCCGAACTCCTCCTGCAGTCCACCGCCACCCGCGGCGCAGGGATGTTCGCCGACGTCTCCTACATCCAGCGCCTCAACACCAGGGGCGGTGTCGCCCCCACCACCGCCTGCTCCGGCACCGACCAGGTGAGCGTCCCCTACTCCGCCACCTACGCGTTCTACAAGCCCGCCAAGTGACGAGGTGAGAGGCGGGGGCACGTGCCCCCGCGCACACACGAAGGCCCAGGTCCGCGACTTGGGCCTTTGTCGTCTTCGTTGTGCGGACAACCTTTAGGCTGCTGGGTCAGGGGAGCGGGGGCTCGGGGGCTCAGGCAGCGGGCCTGGGGATCAGGGGATCAGGGGGGCGAGGGCCGGTGAGCAACGCGACTGAGGTGTTCCAGCCGCTTCAAGGGGACGATCCGCCCGTGGTGGCCGGCTACCGCCTCGCCGCACGGCTCGGCGCGGGAGGCATGGGCCGGGTCTACCTGTCGCACACGCGGGGTGGCCGGCCGGTGGCGATCAAGGTGGTACGGCCGGAGCTGGCCGACGACCCGGCCTTCCGGCGGCGGTTCAGCCGGGAGATCAAGGCGGCCCGGCGGGTTCAGGGCGCGTACACCGCCGAGCTGATCGACGCCGACGCGGACGGCGTGCCGCCCTGGCTGGCCACACTGTACGTGCCCGGGCCCTCCCTGTCAGAGGCAGTGGCCCGGCGCGGACCGCTGCCGGTGCCGGCGGTGTTATGGCTGATGGCGGGAGTCGCCGAGGCCCTGCAGGCCATCCATGGCGCGGGAATCGTGCACCGGGACCTGAAGCCGTCGAACGTGCTGCTGGCCGCCGACGGGCCACGCGTGATCGACTTCGGCATCTCCCTGGCCGCTGACCTCACCTCGCACACCGCCACGGGCGCCGCTGTCGGGACGCCCCAGTTCATGGCTCCCGAGCAGGCGTTCGCGGGTGAGGTGACGGCGGCGACCGATGTCTTCGCGCTCGGTCAGACGGCGGCGTTCGCGGCGCTGGGCGAGCCCCTCTACGGGGACGGGCCCTCGGCCAGTGTGCTGTACCGGATCGTTCACTCGAAGCCGGACCTGTCCCTGCTGCCCGAGCAGCTCCGTCCGCTGATCGCCCGGTGCCTGGCCGCCGACCCAACGGAGCGGGCCGCCCCGGCGGAGATCGTCGAGTGGTGCCGGCAGCGGCTGGGCGCCGACGCGGGCCCGGGCGCGGGACCGGCCGTCTGGCGGGAGGTCGCGGGGCCGGGGGTGACGGTTCCGGATCCGGTCCCCGCTCCCACCCCCGTGCACACACTGCCGTTGGTCGCGCGTCCGGCGCCGACGGTGCCGGACGGGCGGCGCGGTCGCCGAAGACGCGTCGCGCTGATCACGGCCGCCGCGGTGGCGGCGGGCGCGCTGCTGCTGACGGGCGCGGTGTGGACGGTCATGGAGGCGGCGGACCGGTTCCGCGACGGGGACACGTCCGCGTCCTCCGCGTCCTCGACCCCCGGTTCGGCGGCGTCCGGACGGTCGCCGGCGTCCTCTTCGGCGTCCTCTTCGGCGTCCACGCCGACCGCGGGAGCCGGCGGCCGGACAGCGGAGGCGTCGCGCCCCTCGTCCCGCTCCTCCTCGACCGCGCCCGAGGCACCTCAAACCGTCGCGTACCCCCAGCAGTGGCTGGACGAGAAGACCTCACTGGGCATCAAGGAGCCGACCAGGCGAGAGAACCTCAAGGGGGACATCCGCTTCGTCTGCGGGGAGACCGACTGCGCCCTGGAGAGCGACCGCAGCGTGATCACCATGCTGTACGGCAAGCCGGGCGCCTCCCTCGACTCGTGCCGCGTCGCCCTCAGAGGCGCCGAGAGCCACCGCTTCCCGCTGGCCGCGGCGGCGGCCGGCAGCGAGATCTGCGTCAAGCACCCCTCCGGAGACATCGCGCTGCTCGTGATCCAGGTGAAGTCCACCGCGCTGCCGACGAGCGGGGTCAGCTTCGTGACCGCGGACATGACGGTCTGGCGGGCGGCCTAGGAGAGCGAGTGATATCCCTCCCGGGAAAGCGACATGACCTGGACCGGCTGACCGTGGGCGGGGACGCGAGTGGTGCGGTCGAAGGTCATGCCGAGCTTGGTCATGACCCGTGTCGAGGCGTGGTTGTCGACATGGCAGATGCTGACGACGCGATCCAGTCCCGCCTCGTCGAACGCGAACGCCAGGACCTCCCGGGCCGCTTCGGTGGCATAGCCCCGGCCCCATGAGTTGCGCCGCAGCCGCCATCCGATCTCCACCGTCGGCATGATCTCGGGAAGGAAGGCCGGAACGGCCAGACCCACCCAGCCGATCAGCTCCCCGGTCGCGATCTCCTCGGCGGCGAACAGCCCGTAGCCGCGCTCGTCCCAGGCCGCGCGCACATGGGCCAGCGCCGCGGCGGTCCGCTCACGGGTGCCGGGCGAGCCGTCACCGATGTACCGCATGACGTCCGGATCCGCGTCGATCTCCGCAAGCGGGTCCAGATCCGCCTCTCTCCACTGACGCAGCCACAGACGCTCGGTGTGGCGCTCCGGGTGTCGCGTCGTCACAGGGGCCTTCTCCTCCGGTCGTCTGCGATCGACGTAACTTACTGGCCGCCCGAGCCGCCCGACAGTTACTGGGCCAGGGCCACCGAGACGCGGACCGGGTACCCGACCACGATGCGGCGGGGGCTGCCGTCCAACCTGGATGTGTTCGCCACAGTCTCGAAGTCGACGGCTACCCATGACCGAGTCTCGATCAGGAGGCTGATACTGGGTCACGCACGGCTGGACGGACCGAGGGCGCCAAGGCGGGCAGGGATCCATCAATTTGGGAAGCTCGGGTCTTTGGGAGGCGGTAACTGTTCTGACCTGCGGGGCACCTGAAGCGCGGTCCGGGTAGTTGCCAACTCGGTCCCGGGGTTCCCCGCGGTTCCCCGTGAGATCTGGCACGCATCTGGCACGTCCGTCCGGTGCTTCGTCTGACGATGGCCAAACGTGCGAGTCCTACTCGTACACCGTTGCCGCCCGTAGGGCCCGGGCAAAGAAGCTCCAGTCGCCGTTGGCGGGCAACTCGCGGCCGGCATTGCTGTACCAGCCATCCGCGTCGTCGATCCATGCGGCAAGGGCCTCCAGGAACCCCGCGAGATCCTGGTTCTCCCACGAGTCGCCCTCCTCAGCTTGGCTGCGGTGCAGGGCCCGGACAAAGCACGCAAGGCCTTCTCTGCTGCTGACGTGGTCAGGGGACGCGGTCATGCGCGGCACCCTACTCGGCCCACGTTCAACTGGGCCGGAGAGTGTTCAAGCCTACGAGCGGCCACGCACCTACGATGCAGGTCATGGGGACGTCCGATTCCGCACCACTCATACGCGCCTGTTGGCTCTCATGGCTCGCGGTTCAGACCCCGGATCAGGCGGAGGTGGTGAAGGCCCTCGGCTTGATGGATGTACGGGAGACAGCCTGGACCGACGGCGTGGCACTCATCGACGAGGTGGCACACGACGAGGAGGAGCCGTTCTCCACAGTCGTCGTCACTCCTCCGATGCAGGGGTGGACCCTGTTCGTCGGGCCGTACTTCGGCCTGCCTTATCCGCAGCAGACAGGGCATGTCACTGATCTGTGCCGGGAGTTGAGCGCGCACTTCGGCAGAGCCCAGCTCTTTTTCCACAGTGAGCAGAACGACGGGGAGGCGTGGCTGATCGCCGAACGCGGACGGATCCTCAGGCGTTGGATCAGCGAGTACCCGGCGCTCGCCCTGGGAGAACCGTTCGGAGTCGAGCGACGACTCCTCGACGCGTACGGCATCACAGGCAAGCCCGAGGATCTCGACCCCCACAGCGACCTGGGCGGCGACTGGGCGGCGACCTGGGGAGATTGCTGGGCGACAACGGTCGCAGAGGAATCCAGCATCAACCCCACCACGGCCGCCGCCGATACGGGTTCAAGCAGCAGCATGTTGGTGGCAGCCGCTCCGACTCTCGGGTAGGAGTGCCGCCTGCCACCGATCAGCTTGCCGCCCGACCACCGCTTTAGGAGTTCGATCCGAGTACGCTCCCGCTGCTGCCGTCGACTGGTGCGACGGCCGGACGGCAGCGCTGGTGTACGTCTCTGTCCGGCGTCGTTGATGTCAGCCGTGGATGTCAGAAGCCTTCTGATCCGTAGCTCTATGTGGATCGGTCAGCCAGGGACATACAAGTCTCTCTGCGGCCACGGAGCGACGCTGCCGGGCATAGCTGGTTGCTGTGGTTGCGGTACTGCGTTGCTGTACCGCACGCGTCGAGTGTGCTGCGACTATGCGGCTGCTGGGTCTGGGCTCTCCTCAGCTGCTGGCTCGCCGCGTCCGACAGTCATGGACCACCGGACGGTCGTGGGTGCCTCCACGGAGACAGTCCCTCTGCTCTCCACTCCAGAGACGCCAACCTGGTTGTAGGTGGTGCTCACTTCCTTGTCGAGACAATCCAGAGGGAACGAGACATCAGCGGGTTTCACGGTGACGTTGATCGTCCCCTTGCCCTGGCATCGCACCGCGACAATGAGCGCGTCGCCTTTCTTGCCCTTGCCGAACTCGATGCTGCGATTCCCGTGCGTCCCAGCCTGCTCGGCGGCAATGGTCTCGGTGTCGTCCAGCTCCGGAGGCTGCGCCACGGAAGGCTGCGTGGAGTCTTCGGACGGGGCTTCTGCCTCTGCATCCGGGCTCGGCTCGGACGACTTCGTGGGCTGCTCCGCCTTGGGGTCGTCCGATGAGCAGGCCGTCACAGGCAAGAGCAGCGCAGCTGAGAGGAGGCTCAGGGCAGTCAGAGTTCGGCGAGGCATGTCATCGCTCCCAGATGGCCCAGCCGACACGCCGGGGGGTGTAGAGCGTCGTGTTGTGCTTCACGCCCTTGGTGCAGTTGACATAGACGTACTGGCTGTAACCCTTGCTCTTCAGCCGGTAGACACCGTACCGAGCGAAGGTGGTCTTCCTGGACGGCGTATCCACCCTGATGGAGTTGCCGATCCTGGTCCGGAGCTTCACGGAGAGCTCCACGCCGAACTTGCCCTCGATCTCGATGACCGCCGCCTTGCCCGTCACCTTGAGCTCACCGCTGACGCCGATTCCGACCTCGCCTTCCGTCTCGGAGGTGAAGGTCGAACGGGCAGTCCTCGACGTGCCGTTGTAGTTGGCTTGCTCGGCACCGACGCCCTTGTGGTAGTTCTTGCCCTTGCTGGTGGCGTGGTACTGGTAGCCGGGGATGCATGCCTGGCTCATGGGAACCGGCTGACCCGGCGGGGCCGGCTCAGTCGGCGCAGGTGCCTCAGCCTCCGGGGCACCATCCTCAACGAGGTCCCCCTCCTCGGGCGGAGCGGTCTCCACAACCGGCGTCTCTGCCGCGGCGGGGTCCTGGTCCTCCGCCAGGGCAGGGCCTGCGCCGCCCAACACGGCTATGGCAAGGCTGGGAACGATCAACAGAGAAGCAACTCTGTGAGAGCGCACAGCGAATCTCCTTGGTCAGGGGAGCATGGGGTAGCTGCGATCAACTCACCATTCGCAGCGGTTGCGATCATGACAGCGAGCAGGAGCGAGCCAAAGGACTTTCAAAAGTTCTGAGGAGAACCTGAGGACCAGGCGAACCGACTACACGCATACGCGTCGCGAGCATGATCAACCTGTGAAGCCCGCCCTGGCTTCCACTCGATCCTGATCCACGACGACGAAGACCCCCGACTGTCGTGCGACGGAACTCCGGGCCCGACTGCCAACGCTGCTTCGATCGTGGCGGCCGTGCGCCGTGCCCCTGTCGAGACCTCGTCGCTTCACGCCCGACCAGCATGACGCCAGGACAAGCCGCAGGGCATCCACAGTCAGACGTCTCGGGCGCAGCGGGGCGACCCGAGCGGACCACGAGGAGACTGATCGCTGCTCAACACGCTTTCCAACTGTGGTGGTTGGTTGGCGGGGTGTGTGCGGGGGCGTTCACCAGGGTTCATGGACGGTCGGCCATCACGGCGGGAGCGGCTCCGGGTCTCGCTTGAACGGCCGTGAACGGGGCTGAATGAGACGGAAACTGAGACGGACGGTGGGGCCGGGCTCGGTAGCATCCTCGCTGTTGAAGGGGGAGTCATGGCGCTGGTCCGCAAGGGATCACGACGGATCGTTGTCGACGGCACGGTGTACCGCTGGCGGCTGCGGGGCAGGCCGACGTACTTCCAAGGGCTGGCCTGGTCGCCGTGCACGTTCGCGGTCGAGCATGCGGACACCCCGGGCATGACGCTCGTGGTCATCACCGGCCAGCCGCATCCGAGTAACTGGATCGGTCGCGAGGCTGAGCCTGTACTGCCGTCCGGTGTCGCCGCGACTGTTCGGCTTGCCTTGCGTGAGGGTTGGACTCCGACGGCTCCGGGCTCCTCGTTCCACCTTGGCCAGTCCATTGGCTTCACGTCCTCGTCCTGAGCGGTGTAGAGAGTGAGCACCGCTTTAGGAGTTCCTTCCGCGAGTATCCAGGCCAGGAACGCGGTCCACTGTCGTGGCCTGCAAGGTGCAGGACTGTACCTTCGGATACGGCAACGTCCACTGCCGTCGCCGTCAAGGATTGCCGTCAAAGTAACTGCCACGAGGCATGGTTGACGGTCAAGCAGCTGACGTCGCCAGTCACAACTGTGGTCTACTCAGCTCTTGTGATGAACGTTGGGGAACAACCGCTGTTCCACTTCACGCACGTGAGCAACCTGCGCGACATCCTCGCCGAGAAGCAGTTGGTCTCGGACACCGTCATGCAGGGCCGAGGGGGCGTGCTGAGAGAGTGCGGAGACAGGGCGGTCAAAACTGAACGGCGGTCGCGACAGATCACTGTCCCGCCATACGGTTGTCCAGCCGACTACGTCCCGTTCTACTTTGCCCCACGCTCCCCCATGCTCTACGTAATCAGCCGGGGCGGCGTGGCCACCTACCAGGACGGGCAGCCTCCACTCGTCTACCTGGTCACGTCCGTCGACGGCGTCGTGGAGTCCCACAGGCCTTACGTGTTCAGTGACGGCAACTGTGCAAGCGCGATCACCAGGCACTTCACCGACTTGAGCATGATGCCAAGCGTTGTCGACTGGGAGATTATGGCTGCACGGTACTGGAACAACACGGCCGACGACGGAGATCGCATGCGCCGGCGCATGGCGGAGCTACTAGTGCACGGTTATCTGCCCGTGACAGCTGTGCATGAGGTGGCGACCTACGATCATGAACACGCCCAGGAGGTACGACACCTACTGCGGGAGGCAGGGGCGGAGCTTCCGGTGAGTGTCAGACCCGAGTGGTACTACTGACCTGGCGGTAACGAACGAGCCCCAAGGAAGGACAGCGATGATCACGCGCGGCACCGGCAACCTGCTCCTAGCAGATGTCGATGCCCTTGTTAACACGGTCAATACCGTGGGCGTCATGGGCAAGGGCATCGCCTTGCAGTTCAAGCGGGCCTATCCGGAGAACTTCAAGGACTACAAGGCGTCCTGCGATCGTGGCGCCGTCATGGTCGGCCGGATGCACGTACACGAGGTCGAGCAAGTGGGCGGCCCAAGGTTCATCATCAACTTCCCGACGAAGCGCCACTGGCGCGCGCCCTCACGGATCGAAGACGTCGCCTCGGGGCTCGTAGCACTGCGTGACGAAATTGTCGAGCGTGGGATCAAGTCCATCGCAGTACCACCCCTCGGTTGTGGAAATGGCGGACTTTCCTGGCATGAAGTCGAGCCAATGATCCGTCAAGTTCTGGGAACTATCCCCGGGGTCGAGGTTCGCGTTTACGAGCCGTCTGGGGCTCCCAATGCTTCATCGATGCCAAACGCCACTCAGGCACCCGCAATGACGCGTGAACGCGCAGCATTTCTCGCTGCGCTCGATCGGTACATCAGAAGTGGTATTTCACGCGGCCTTGCTTTTGAGTCACGCGTTTCGCTTCTTGAGGCGCACAAAGTTGCCTACCTTCTGCAGAAGTTGCATCTAACGCTGGGGCTTCACTTCGAGAAAGGTGTCTACGGCCCGTACTCGCAGCCCCTTGATAGGGCAGTCTCTGCGATGGAAGGTCACTTCGTCACGGGTTTTGGCGACGGCACCAGTGGAGCTCAGGCAATTCTGGAGCTCAACAAAGACTCTGTCAATGAAGCTGAGCAGTTCCTGAAGCAGTACCCAGAGTTCGAAAAAATCGCAGCCAGGTTCGAAGTTCTAACAGCAGGTTTCGAAGACGCGTTCGGTATGGAACTCTTGAGTACTGTTCTCTTCGCTGCTGAAGAACTAGTGACGCCTCCGCCAAGCCCCGAATCGGTAACGGCGTGCATTAGGGCATGGAATCACCGAAAGGAGCGCCTCTTTACAGAGGCCCATGTCCAAACAGCATGGCAACGCCTGCATGAGGCTGACCTGCTGTAAACAGATCTGTGGCCTGGTCCCCGCTCTTCCCCGCGAGTCCCCGCTGGATCTGGCACGCGAATGGCACGACTCGCGGCCTTAGCCTCGAAGCACCCCGGGGGCCGGGCCTGTCGGGCCTCATCCTGCTGTGGTCCACCTCCCCTGCCTGAGTCATGCACCTGTACCGGCACGATATCGGACTCAGGACTCTCAGGACTCAGGACTGTTGGTGCAGGTGCTCGTTGCTCCTTCGGGGGCTCAGCGGGCGCTGGGTGCGTGGGTGGAGGAGTACAACTCCTCGCGTCCGCATCAGGCCCTGGACATGCAGAGCCCGGGGGACCGGTTCACGCCTGTTCCGGAGGAGGAGCGGGATGTGCTGGGCCTGAAGGTGCCCGGGGTGCTCTCACTCGTCCCGCAGCAGCGGTCGGCCCCTGTAGTGGCGCCTGTTGCCGCGGAACCGGCTGAGCCGGTCGTGGCCGTGGCTGAGCTGTCGGATCAGGGGCCGGATGGGCTGGCGCCGGTCGAGCATGTCGGGCCGGTGGAGTGCGAGCGGGTGGTGCCTGCGTGTGGGAATCTGCAGGTCGCGGGCAAGCAGTTCTGGCTGGGTCCGGCCCGGTCGGGGCTCACGGTGACGTTCTGGGCGGACACGCAGGTGATCCATCTGCTGGTCGCCGGGTCGCGGATCAAGACGGTGCGGTCGCATCTGTCCGTGGCGGATCTGGCGCTATTGGCGGCTCGGGGCGGGCGTGCGGCGGGGCCGTCTCCGCTGCCGACCGGGGATGGTGCCGCGTTCGAGGTGGACCGTGCCGTGAACAACAGCGGGCTGGTGGGCCTGGCCGGGCGCCAGGTGCTGGCGGCGGAGATCCTGGGCGGAAGGCAGGTGAGCATCCGCATCGACGAAGCGACGCTGCCCGACCTTTCCTGTTCCTCTTGGGTAAAAGGTCGTTGACTCGGTGTCATCCCGTTCGTGGGGGGGGGGCGGGCGTCCCACCCCTGAAGGGATGTTCCTGTGGCCATGACCGCAGCCCGACCTACCGCGACTGGCACCCCCGGCTACACCGAGACGATGCCGTGCGAGCCGGAATCCGCCCGCCGGGCCCGCATGCTCGTCTCCTCCGCCTTGAGTACCTGGGGCATAGACGAGTTGTCCGAGGCCGGGATGCAGATCGTCGCCGAGCTGTTCAACAACGCCATCGACCACACCCAATGCCGTGTAGTCCGTGTCGTGGTCACGCGCCCGGCTGAGGGCCTTGTGCGAATCGGCGTATCCGACAGCTCTCAGGACGTTCCGGAGATGGGCAAGACCCCACGACGACTCCGAGGACGGGCGAGGTCTGTTCCTGGTGGATGCCCTGAGTCGGCGGTGGGGATACGACCGGAAACCCTGGGGCAAGGTCGTGTGGGCCGAGCTGGAAGGCCCGGCCCCGTGCTGAGGCTCGATGTCTCCCCTCGGAGAAGCCCTCCTCGCGCTACGCGTGTCACGGCTGCCGAGCTTGGCCGGGCGCTACGTGACCCTTACTGGTCGGAGCCCCCGCCGGCCGAGGGCGCGGCGAGGGCGCGCGTGATGCCGGGCGCGGCGAGGCGAACCCGCCTGGCTACGGTGCCGTCAGAGCGGTGACCAGTTCGTCGAGTCCGTTGAACTGCCAGTCGAAGGCGTCGGAGCCCGTCGGCGGATCGCCTACCGGACGCTGGACATAGGCGGTTCGCATGCCCCTCGCCTGTGCTGCGCGGAGGTCCCAGTCGTGGGCGGCCACCATGAGGACGCGTTCCGGTGGGCATCCGGCGGTGTCGAGGGCGAGCTGGTAGACCTCCTGGGCCGGCTTGTAGGCCAGAGCGGATTCGCCGGACAAGGCCTGGTGCCAGCGGAGCCCGGCATGTGCGCCGAGCCGCATCAGGGTGGTGCGGCCGGCGTTGGAGAGGCAGAGCACGGGGAAGTGCCGCGCGAGCCGTTCGAGACCGGCGACGGAGTCGCTCCAGGGAGGCAGGCGTCGGGCCGCCGTGGCCAGCCGGGCGATGGTCGCCGGATCGGCGAGTCCGGCCTGGTCGGCCACGCCGCCCGCCGCCTCTCCATCGATGATCTCGGTGTTGGCGTACGGGCGGTGCCCTTGCGCGATGCGGTGCTGCTCCCCCTCCACATACCGCTGCCACAAGGCGAGCAGCTCGTCCACGGATGCGTCGTCGCACGCGGGTACGGCCTCGCGTATCGCCGCTCGAAGCCCGCCGGGCTCGTCGACCAGTGTCCCGAGGACGTCGAAGACGACGACCTCGACGTCGCGGATCTCGGCCATGCGTTCTCCCGGGTTCTCGGACATCTCTTGGCGATCACCTGTTCGTGCCGCGTCACTGGCTCAACAGGTGACGACCCTGTCACCCGCCGCGTCACCGGTCAAGATGGTGACGCGAAGGTCGCGCTCGTCAGCGCGACGCGGCCCTCGGCCTGGCGGGCATCGTGCTGTTCCTGGAGAAACGGCCGCCCCGGAGAGGTGCCTGCCGCGCATGCTCGGCCGACACGGCATGATCGGTGGGTGAAAGCCGTGGCTGTGGTGGACCGGAGCGGGGGTGGTGACGTGGGCGGGCCGGAGGAGATCTCGTCGTCGCAGGAGGCGGCGGACAACGCGCTGGTGCTGGCGTTCGGGAGGTTGCAGGGGGCCGCGAACCGGCTGGAGTACATCCTGGGGCGTGCGCTGGAGCAGGAGTGCGGCATCAGTCATCTCGTGTTCGAGGTGCTGCTGATCCTGGGGCGGGCGGGGGAGCCCGGGTTGTCGATGCGGGCCATCGCCCAGGAGCAGGTGCTGACCACGGGCGGTGCGACGCGCCTGGTGGACCGGATGGAGGCGGCCGGGCTGGTCGAGCGCGCCGAGGCCCCCGGCGACCGGCGCGGCCGTCTGGTGCGGCTGACCCCGCTGGGGGAGGAGACCACGGTGCGGGCGTCCCGGCTGCACGTGGAGAACATCCGGCGTTACTTCCTGGCGCCTCTGCCGCCCGAGGACCGGGAGCGGTTCGCCGAGGACCTGCGCATCCTCAGTCACTCCGCCCGGGACGTGCTGCCTCGCCTGCCCTGAGAGGTGCTTCAGGGCAGGTGTGGTGACGGTCACACGTGGATCGAAATATCTGACGGGTCAGTTACTGTTTTGTCAGGTGATCGCTCGCAACCGGCGGGCGCCACACCCCTGCCGAGGTCCTCGATGAAGCTCGTCTACGTCTTCGACGCCTACTGCGGCTGGTCGCACGGGTTCTCCGGAACCCTGAGCGAGGTCGTCTCCCGCCACCCCGACCTACCGGTCGAGGTCGTCTCCGGCGGACTGTTCACCGGGCAACGCCGGGTGCCGATCCGCCAGTTCGGCTACGTCCAGGGCGCCAACGCCAAGATCGCCGAGCTGACCGGCGCCGAGTTCGGCGACGCGTACGAGCGGCTGATCGCCGACGGCTCGTTCGTCATGGACTCGGAGGCCGCCGCGCGTGGGATCGCCGCCCTGCGCCAGGCCGCCCCCGCCCGTGCCGCGGAACTGGCCACTACGCTGCAGCGGGCCTTCTACGTCGACGGACTCAGTCTGTCCGAGCCCGCGACCTACCGGAAGGTCGCCGAGGAGGCCGGGCTGGACGCCGACGCCGTGGCCGCCGCCTTCGAGGGCTCCGAGGCGCGGGTGGCGGCGGGAGCCGACTTCCACCGGTCCGCCTCGCTGGGCGTCACCGGCTTCCCCACCCTCCTCGCCGTCGACGGCGACCGCGTCACAGAGCTGGCCCACGGCAACGCCACCGCCGACGAAGTCGACCAACGACTCGCGGCCGCCCTTCGTACCCGCTGAGCCCCCCGTCCCCCCGTCCCCCCTCCCCCCCCGGTCCCTCCCCCGCAAGGAGTCCTCAAAAATGAGCACCCTCTCCTTCAAGGTCCTCGACCTCGACTTCCCCGCCGGCAGCAAGAACAAGACCGCCACTCTCGTCACCGGCGAGAACGAGGCGCTTCTCGTGGACGCCGCCTTCACCCGCGCCGACGGCCACCGCCTGGCCGCCGAGATCCTCGACTCGGGCAAGAAGCTGACCACCGTCTTCGTCTCGCACGGCGACCCCGACTTCTACTTCGGCGCCGAGGTGATCGCCGACGCCTTCCCCGACGCCGTCTTCGTCGCCACCCCGCTCGTCATCGAGCACATCCGGCACTCCTACGAGGGCAAGCTCAAGGCGTGGGCCGCGCTCGGCCCGAACCTGCCCAGCCGCCTGGTGGACCTCCAGCCGCTGACCGGCGACCTCACCCTGGAAGGCCACCGCTTCGAGCTCAAGGGCGGCCCGGCCGCTCTGCCCGACCGCCACTACCTGTGGCAGGCCGAGCAGCGCGCCGTCCTCGGCGGCGTCCTGCTCTTCCAGCGGGAGCACGTCTGGGTCGCCGACACCGCCACCCCCGGCGACCGCGCCGCCTGGGTCGACCTGCTGGAGGAGATGGCCGCGCTGCGGCCGGAGCTGGTCGTGCCCGGACACCGCCTGCCCGGCACCCCGGCCGACGCCTCCGCCATCACCGCCACCCGCGACTACCTGCTCGCCTTCGAGGAAGAGCTGGGCAAGGCCGCCGACGGCGCCGCGCTCACCGAGGCCCTCGTGGCGCGCTACCCCGACAACGGCATGCTGATCGCCGCGCAGATCGGCGCGAAGGTCGCCAAGGGCGAGATGACGTGGGGCTGACGGCATGACACACGACAACGCCACGACGCACGCCAACGCCACGACGCACGGCAACGCCACGACGCATGGCAACGCCATGGCGCAGAACGACGCCACGACGCACGACCGCACCGCCTTCGCCACCTCCACCGCGCCCGCCGACGTGGTCCGCCGCCAGTACCTGGCCTCCGCGGCCGGTGACCTGGCGGCGCTGAGGGCCACCCTCGCGCCGGACGTGGAGTGGACGGAGATGGCCGGCTTCCCGCTCGCCGGCACCTACCGCACCCCCGACGGCGTGACGTCGAACGTGATGGAGAAGCTCGGCCGGGACTGGGACGGCTGGACCGCCCACGACGACACCTACGTCGTCGACGGTGAGAACGTCGTCGTCCTCGCCCGCTACACGGCGACCAGCAAGGCCACCGGCAAGGCGATCGACGTCCGCGTCGCCCACCACTTCGTCGTCCGCGGCGGACTGATCGTCCGCTTCGAGCAGTTCGTCGACACCGCGCTCGTACGGGAGGCCATGACCGGCTGAGGCGTTGCGCTCCGACCGCACACCGACCACCCTGCTGCCGTGAACGCACTCTGGAAGCGCCTGCCCAGCACGGTTGTTCCGCGCGTGGTCGAGGCCGCGACCCTCTCCGGCGGCGCGGTGAACGACGTCTGGCGGCTGACCCTCGACGACGGCACGGAGTACGTCCTGAAGGGGTCCGCCGACGCGCCGGCCGACCTGTTCCCGCTGGAGGCGGCCGGCCTCAGGGCGCTCCACGAGCGGGCGGGCATCCGGACTCCCCGGGTGTTCGAGGTGAGCGAGCGGCACCTCCTCATGGAGGCGCTGCGGCCCCGGCCCGACACCGACGCGTTCTGGGAGGCGGCGGGCCGGGCCTTCGCCGCGCTGCACACGGTGCGCGGCGACCGGTTCGGCTGGGACACCGACGGATGGCTGGGTCTGCTTCCCCAGGAGAACAGTCCCGCCGCCGACGGGCACGAGTTCTTCGCCGAGCGCAGGATCCGCCGCTACCTGCGTGAGCCCAAGGTTCGCGGCGTCCTCGCATCGGCCGACCTGTCGGGGCTGGAGCGGATCTGCGAGCGCCTGCCGCAGCTCGTCCCGGCCGCCCCGAGCGTGCTCAACCACGGCGACCTCTGGTGCAACAACGTCGTCGCGGACCCGGCCGGCGCACCCGTGTTCATCGACCCGGCGGTGTGCTGGATGTGGGCCGAGTCCGACCTCAGCATGACGTACTGCTGCGATCCTCCGCCGGACCGCTTCTTCCGGGCGTACGAGGAGGTCTCGCCCCTGGCCGACGGCTGGCGGGACCGCATGCCGCTGCTGCACCTGCGTGAACACCTCTGCGCTCTGGCGCACTTCGGGGCGTACGGCGACACCGTGGCGCGGGTCCGGGACGTCGTCCGTACGTTCTCCTGACCCGCAGGAGCCCGCCGCGACCGGGCGGGTGGACGCCGTGGCGTCCACCCGCCGGTGGTTGTCGCGGAGTTACCCGCCGGTGGTAGTCGCGGAGTTTACGAGTGGTAGACAGCGATCTCGGTCATGGTCGGCGTGTACTGCTCCGTCGCGATCTGCTTCGTGAGCGCCACCCGGAGCTTGGAGGTCGTGACGCTGCCGAAGCCGCTCACGGTCCGGTCGTGCCCGATACCGTCGTCGTAGGTCGCGAACGTCACCCACTGGCCCGTGCCGGGGTCCCAGCGCTGCAGCTCGAACGACTGCACCCGCGGGTTGGTGCCCGAGTCGGTGTACTCGTCGAGGTAGACCTGATCGAAGGTGGTGTCCGCGCCGAAGTCGATGTCGAGCGTGATCGGGTAGCTCGCGTCGTCGGCCGCGGCCCAGCGCGTCGTGAGGTCACCGTCGGTGAGCTTGTCCGCGGTGAGCGTCCCGTTCGCCCCGGAGTGGGTCGAGCTCGCGGTGACCGGTTTGTGGAGCGCGAGGTCGACCCGGTTGTCCGCCTCCTTCTCGATGGGGTCGGTGTCGACCGGATCGGTCACCCGCGGGCCGATCCGCGTCTCGGCGATGCCCATGTCGGGTGCCTTGCCGTAGTAGATGTCCGTGCCGAGGAAGTCCTTCGTGCCCAGGTGCGGGTTGTACCGCCCGGCGTCGATGAGCGGTGAGTCCTTGCGCAGGGCGAAGTGCTCCGCCGCCTTCCGGATGTGTTCCACGCCCGCGCCGGTGACGTAGTCGGCGGGGTCACCGACGAAGCGTGGATCGGCCCGCAGCCCCTTGGGGTCGGCCGGTTCCTGGGTGGAGTGGGTGCCGCTCGCCTCGTAGTAGTCGTTGTTGGAGAACACGGCCTGCCGTAGGGCGCCGGTTCTGCGGTACCAGGGCGTCGTGGTCGTCTTCGAGGTGTTGTAGAAGATGTTGTTCAGGAAGTAGACGCGGCTCAGGAACGTCTCGTCGTGGACGTAGTCCATCTTCGAACCGTCGTAGACGAACGTGTTGTTCGCGAAGTAGGTCGGCGAGTAGTTCGTCGACAGCATGTTCTTCACGATGACACCGTTGTCGTTGACGCTCAGGTTGTAGCGCGCCACCGAGTTGGAGCTGTTGCCCATGTAGGCCATCCAGCCCGCGGCGTTGTCGTGCGAGTAGTTGTACTGGTACGTGACGTTGAAGTTCGTGTACTCCAGGTCCCAGGGCGTGCCGTCGAACTCGTCGTACGGGCCGCCGTAGACCTCGTTGTACTGCATGACCGAGTCGGCGCCGGCCCACAGGTACAGCGCGCAGGACACCGCGTCGTAGCGCTTCAGGAAGCCGTTGACCTCGTTGTACTCGACCTTCATGTTCTTGGTGTTGGCGAGCTGGATCGCGCCCTGGCCGATGCTCTCGGCGTAGTTGTGACCGATGTAGACGTCACGGCTGTACAGGTCGCGGGTGCGCACCCACAGCTGTTCCCAGCCCTCGTGCCACTTGCCGTTGTCGTCGTACTGGCCGGCGTCGGCTCCGTCGGCGTTGAACCAGTTGAACGCGAACTGGACGGCGTGCAGTTCGACGTTCTCGAAGGTGTTGTCCTCGATCCGGACGTCCTTGAAGTAGTAGCCGCCGGTGCCGTAGTCCTTGTAGCTCTTGCTGCCGAAGACCTGGAAGTCGACGGCGCCGTAGTGGATCTTCTGCCAGTAGCTCGGGCCGTCGATGTTGTGGACGTACAGGTCCGAGAAGCGGAAGTGGTTCATGATGCTGTCTTCGCCGGGCTTCAGCAGGTCGGCGTTGATCGACACCATGATTCCGTCACGGATGTAGGGCGTTGTGGCGGTCCCCTTGGTGATGTTGGTGGCGAAGTCGTCGTCGTTGGACAGCTCGACGTTGTTGATGTCCCAGTACTGCTGGTTGCGCAGCACGATGGCGCCGGTCAGGCCGACGGTGGCGGGGTTCTTCGTACCGTCGGCGTTGAACGGGCTCGGCACGTGGCCGTTCGTCGCGATGTACGGCCGTCCGGCGGCCGGGTCGCCGTACGCCGAGATGGTGATCGGCTTGCCCTCGCTGCCGGAGCCCTTCGGCCACAGCTGCTCGTCCTGCCACTGCTCACCGGCCTTGAGCAGGATGCGGTCGCCGGGCCCGAACGTTGTCGCGTTGGCCTTGGCCAGGGTGCGCCAGGCCGTCTTCGGTGAGGTGCCGGCCGCGGTGTCACGGCCGCGGGTGGCGTCGATGAAGTAGTCGGTGCCGCCGGTCCTGTTGGGCGCGTTGCCCGGCCAGGACGGCTTGGCGGCGGCGGTGGCGGCGGTCGGGACGGGGGCGTTGGCGGGGGTGCGGTCCGGGACCGCGGCGGCGTACGCGGAGGGGACGAGCGAGCACACGAGCAGCGCCGCGAGCAGGGCGGTGAACAGGGTGCCCAGGCCCGCGCGGAGCGTCCGCGCCGAGAACCGGCGGCGCGGCGGTGCCGTCTCGCCGTAACGGGGTGGTGGTTCGGGATCGAAGGGTCTCATCGCTGTACTTCCTTTGCCTTGATGGCGTCCAGCGCCGAGGTGTCGACTTTCATGTCGCTGTTCCTGACCCGGCGTTGGAGGAACGTGGTGAACTTCTCCTCGACGAGGGACTGCCGGATCCGCTGGCGGTAGGCGGCGAACGCCTTGTCCTCGTCGACCTTCTTGCTGGCGAGCTCGTAGTAGGTGATCTGGCCGGGGGCCGTGACGGCGGCCGAGACCTGGCCGGGCCGGAGCTTTCCGAGCACCGCCATGAGGTCCTGGTCGTGGGCGTTCACACCGGTGGAGTCGCCGCCGTCGTACGTGGCGGTCGTGAGCTTGGCCCCGGGTTCCGCGGTGGCGACGCTCGCGAGGTGCTCGGCCGCGGACACCCGCCGCTGCAGACGGGCGGCGAAGTCCGCGGACGCGCCGGCGGGCACGGGCACGACGAGCTGCGCGTATTTGTACGTGGTCGCGTTGGCGCTCCAGTCGTCCCGGTCGGCGTCGAACGTGCGCCGGACCTCGGCGTCGGTGACCCGGAGCGGGTCACGGGCGTTCGCGCTGAGCCGCTCCTTCAGGTTCGTGGTGATCTCGGTGAGCCGGTGGGTGTAGTACTCCTCGGGCGTGAACTCCGTGACGCCGTAGACGGTCTTGCCCGCGGCGACGGCATCGGCTCGGGACTGGTTCTCCCTGGCGAGGTCGGCGAGGAAGTCCGCGTAGTCCACGGAGTCGACGAGGCCCTGCTCCTTCGCCAGGGCGAGTGTCGTCCTGTCCTGCCTGACCTCGTCGAGCGCACGGGTCTCCAGCCGCTGGAGCGCGGTCTTGGCACCGGCCTTGGCGTTCCAGTCGATCGTGCCCTTCAGGTGGTACGTGTTGCGCAGCTCGTTCTGCACGGTGGGCGCTAGCCGCCGCATGTGGAAGAGGAGTTCGTCGCGGGTCACGGGGTGGCCGTCGAGGGAGGCGACGTCGTCGGTGCGGTCGGGGCGCAGCAGCGTCACCGCGGTGACCACGAGCGCGGCGAGGGCCAGGCACACGCCGGTGAGCACGAGGAGGGTCCGGCGTGACGGCCTGCGGGAGGTGGGCGGCGCGGGGGAGGTGCTCGGCCGCCGCGCGGCACGGGGTTTGCGCGAGGCGCTCGGATTACGGGAGTTGCTGGGTTTGGAGGAGGAGTTGCCGGGTTTGCGCGAGGTGCCCTGCCTGGGCAGTGTGCCCTTCATGAGGTCGCTCCGATCGCGGCCACCCGGGCGACGACGGGCGTGTCCCGGTACTCGGACAGGTCGACCCGTACCGCGTCGGCCACGGTCGGCGGGAACGTCAGGATGCGCTGGTAACCCACCGCGTGCGCCTCGGCGAGCGTCGTCCACCGGCCGTCCCGGCGGCCCCGGACCACGACGTGCTCGATGCGCTGCCCGTGCGTGATGTCCTCCCCGACGACGACCGCCTCGACCGGACGGGGCCGCGTGAAGGTGAGCGTCACACCGGGCAGGGGGTCGGTGTCGTCCGGCCGCCACGCAGTACGCCTCGCACCCGTACCCGCACCCGGCCACGCTGTCGCCACATCACCCGCGTCCCCGGACGAGACCGTCGCGGTCGCCTCGATCCGCCGCGCCCGGAAGTCCTCGATGCGCCGCCCGAGCCCCTCCAGCACCGCCACGTCGTTGTCCCGTACGCGCCCGTCCCGGGCCGGTGGGATGTTGAGCAGGAAGCAGGAGTTGCCGCCGACGGCGCGCAGGTAGATGGTGAACAGCTTGTCCACGGAGCGGACTTCGGCGTCCTCGGCCGTGTGGTGGAACCAGCCGGGCCGGATCGAGGTGTTGACCTCGGCCGGGTACCAGACCAGGTCGTCCTCGTGCCCGGCCAGGGCGGCGCGGCTGCCGAGGTCGCGGTCGTCGCTGCGCACCAGCCGGGCGAAGCCCGCGTCGTCCGCCTTCTGCGAGCGGTCGGCGGTCCGCTCGGCGTCCTGAAGGGCGCGCGGGACCACGCTCCACTCGTCAGGACGGGTGTCCCCGGCCTCGTTGCCGCACCAGCGGACGTCGGGCCCGCACACGCTGATGACCGCGTCCGGCTGCAACTCCCGGACCACCGCGTAGTAACGGTCCCAGTCGTAGACCTGGCGCCTGCCGTTCGGTCCCTCGCCGTTCGCGCCGTCCAGCCACACCGAGAACACCGGCCCGTACCGGGTGAGCAGTTCGGTGAGCTGGGCGACGTAGAAGTCGTCGTACGCGGTGCCGGAGCCGTACGACGCGTCGGTGCGGTCCCAGGGGGAGAGGTAGATGCCGAACCGCAGTCCGTGCCGCCGGGCCGCGTCGGCGACCTCGGCGACCACGTCACCTTCGCCGCCCCGCCACGGCGACGAGGCGACCGAGTAGGACGTGACGTCGCTCGGCCACAGACAGAACCCGTCGTGGTGCTTGCACGTGAGGATCACACCGGTCATCCCGGCGCTCTTGAGCGCGGTGACCCACTGGTCGGCGTCGAGTCCGGCCGGGTCGAAGAGGGCGGGGTCGTCGTGGCCCTCGCCCCACTCCCGGTCGGTCATGGTGTTCATGCCGAAGTGGATGAACCCGTAGAACTCCATGGCCTGCCAGGCGAGTTGACGCTCGCTCGGCCGGATCGCGGCCAGGCCCGGGGCCGGCGCCGGCTCCGGCGTCCGTCCGGACGTCACGGGCGCCGTCACCGGAACCGCCGGTTGTACGAGGCGACCACGGCCAGCAGCCCGGCCAGCGCGGCGAGCATGACGGCGAGGTGTCCCCACCCGACCGTCGTGCGCGCGACGACGACGAGCGTGAGGCAGGCTGCCGTGACGAGCGCACGGGCGGTGACGAGCAGCGCCGTACGCGTCGAATCCTTCATGGGGTTTCCTTTCATCAGCCCTTCCATCGGCCCTTCCATCGGCCCTTCCACCGGCCCTTCCGTCAGCCCTTCACTCCGCCGGACGCGATGCCCTCGATGAGGCGGCGCTGGATGAGCGCGTAGACGAGGAGGACGGGGACGATGACGATGACCATGCCGGCGTACAGACGCCCGTAGTCGGCCGCCGCCTTCTGCGCGGTGAACAGGTTGAGCAGACCGACCTGGAGCGTCTTGTCGCGACCGGGGAGCAGGGTGAGCGAGATGATGAAGTCGTTCCAGTAGGCCAGGAAGTCGAACAGGATCACGGTGGTGATCGCCGGGCGCGCCATCGGGATCATGACCCGGGTCATGATGCGGAGGCGGGACGCCCCGTCCAGCGCGGCGGCCTCCTCGTACTCGACCGGGATCGACCGGAAGTACGCGGTGAGCAGGTAGATGGTGAACGGGATCGACGTGGCCGCGTAGACGAGCGACAGCATCGTGGGGTTGTCGATGAAGAACCCGCCGGGGAAGACGTCGACGAGTGCGCGGTCCCAGTCGACGAGCATGAG
This sequence comes from Streptomyces sp. NPDC046862, assembly GCF_040704615.1. Classification (NCBI taxonomy): domain Bacteria; kingdom Bacillati; phylum Actinomycetota; class Actinomycetes; order Kitasatosporales; family Streptomycetaceae; genus Streptomyces; species Streptomyces sp. NPDC046862. The sequence continues at coordinate 55,987 of NZ_JBEYXP010000054.1, forward strand.
GAAGATCGGTACGACGATGTAGTTGACGTTGACGAAGAGGCCTGCCAGGAGCGCGAGTTCGACGACGCGGCGGCCGCGGAACTCGTACCGGGCGATGACGTAGGCCGCCGGGACGGAGACCGCCAGGACGAACACCAGGCCCAGCACCGTGACGAGCACCGAGGTCAGGAAGTACTGGCCCAGGTGCGCGTCGGTGAACGCGTGGACGTAGTTCTCGATGTGCAGGCCCTTCGGCAGCGTCCAGGGACTGCCGAAGAACTCGCTCTTCTGTTTGAGCGAGGCGAGAAGCACCCAGGCGACCGGCACCGCGATGGCGAGCGCGAGGGCGATGACCAGGGCGTAGGTGAGGCCACGGCCCGTGCGGGGGCGGCCGGTGCGGGGGCGGGGGCCGGGCGAGGAGTTGATCGTGGTCATGGTGTCTGTCCGTCCTCGGAACGCTCTGTCAGAACTGGAGGGGCTCGCGCCGTGTCGCCCGGCTCACCAGGAGGGACACGAGGAAGGAGAACGCGAAGATGACGACACCGATGGCCATGCCGTAGCCGTACGACGAGTTCGTGTACGCCTGCTTGTACATGTAGTTGAGCAGGACATCGGAGGAGCCGTCGGGCCCGCCGCCGGTCATCGCGCGGACGAGGACGAAGCTGAGGTTGACGGCGCTCATGATGAAGAACGTCAGCGAGGTGCGCAGGCTCTGCCAGATGAGCGGCAGCGTGATGGCGAAGAACTGCCGGGCGGCGGACGCGCCGTCGAGCGCGCTCGCCTCGTACAGCTCCTCCGGGATGCTCGCCATGCTCGCCATGTAGAGGACCATGTAGTAGCCCAGCGACTGCCAGACCATCGCGATGGCGACGGAGTAGAGCACGATCTTCTGGTTGCCGAGCCAGACCTGTTGCAGGCCGTCGAGCGACAGCAGCCTGAGCGTGCCGTTGAGCAGGCCGTTGTCCTGGTCGTACACGGCGGAGAAGATCGCGGCGATCACGACCACCGAGAGCACGTTCGGGATGTACAGGATGAACCGGTACAGGTTCCGTCCGCGCAGCCGCTGCCGGGTCATGATCGACGCGAGGAACAGGCCCATGCCCATCGTCACGACGGTCACCACGACCAGGAGCGCGACCGTGTTCTGGAAGGCGCGCACGAACTGGTCGTCGTCGAGGAGGTCCCGGAAGTTGTCGAGCCCCACGAAGTTCATGTCCGGGGAGAACCCGCCCCAGGTGTAGAGGGACATCCGGAACACGTTCACGGTCGGGTAGACCATGAACACCGCGAACAGCACCAGCGCGGGCAGCAGACAGGCGACTACGAAGCGGGTGTTGCCGCGCCGCCGGGCCGGGGCCGCCCGGGCGCCGCGCCGGGGTCTCCCGGCGGACGGCGCCTTGCGGGCTCCTTCGGACGTGCCGTTCGTCGAGCCTGGGGGAGGAGTGGAAAGGGTCGTCACCTGACGGTCCTTGGTCGCTCGAGTGATGGAGGGTGAGCGGAGAGGGTGACCGGCCGGTTTGTCGCCCCCGCCGCCCCTACCCGTCCCATCCCCAGGGGCTCCGCCCCTTCGACCCCGCACGGGGCTCCGCCCCGGACCCCGCTCCTCAAACTCCCCCAGCTACCGCTGGGAGGTGCCCCCAAGGGGCTGATATTCCAGCCCGTCCGGCGTTCGAGGACGAGGCCGTCCAGGCCGATGCGGGGGTCTGGGGGCGCAGCCCTCAGGGACAGGATGGGACGGGTAGGGGCGGCGGGGGCGATACAACCGGGCCCGCCGCCCGGCGCTTCAGTCCCCCGCCTGCCGCAGCTTCTCGCTGGCGGTGTTCAGCGCCGCCTGCCACTTCGCCTCGGTGGTGTCGCCGCTGATGATGCTGTTCGCGGTGTCGAAGAGCGTGGCCTTGATGTCGACGCCCGCGACGGGCGCGGTGCTCGCGAAGCCGCCGACGAGCGCGGCGACCGACGGGTCCTCGTACACCTTGTAGAACTCCGCGTTCTCGCCGGTCAGGGTGTTGGCGATGCCCTGGATCGGCTGGACCGCGTTCGACTTGGCGAAGATCTTCGCCGCCTTGTCGGAGTACAGGTAGGCGATGAAGTCCTTCGCCGCGTCCTTGTGCTGGGCGCCCTTGGGAACCCAGACCGACTCGACCGAGGTCGTGATGTAGCGCTTGCCGCCCGTGGTGACCGCCGGCAGCGGTGTCAGACCCCACTTGAAGCCCTTGGCGCGCGGTGCGGCCGCCATCTCTCCGACGACCCAGGTTCCGTTCGGCATGAACAGCGCCTTGTTGTCGAGGACCGACTGCTGGTTCTTGGTGAAGTCCTGCTCGTTGGCGTACCCGACGGTGGTCGGCGCCGCGTAGCTGAGCAGCCGGGTGGTGAGGTCGAGGGCCTTGCGGGCGTTCGCCGTCTTCCAGACGTCCTTCTTGTACGTCATGACGTCGTTGTAGAACTGCTCCCCGCCGATGTCGGCCAGGAGCGAGAAGAAGTACGAGTCGAGGTATCCGGCGGTCGCGTAGGTGAACAGCGGGATGCCCTGCTTCTTGGCCTTGTCGCCGAGCGCGAACATCTCGTCCCAGGTGGTCGGGACCTTCCAGCCCTTCTCCTCGAACAGGCCCTTGTTGTAGAAGAGCGCGGTCGGCGCGTAGTACATCGGCATCAGGTACGTCTGGTCGTTGCCGTAGGGGTTGGTGTTGAGGTTGCCGACGATGCCCTTGGTGAGCTTGTCCCCCACGGTCTTGTTCTCGCCGGGGACCTTCTCCTTCAGCACCGAGGTGAGGTCCTCCAGTGCCTTGTCCTTGACGAGGGTCTCGGTGAGGGCGGCCTTGCGGCCCTGGCCGAGCACCACGACGTCCGGGTACTTCCCCGCCTTCATGCTCGGGGTGATCTCGTCCTCGATGCTCTTCGAGATCTGCAACTGGACATCGATGTCGGGGTGCGAGGCCTCGTACTGCTTGATGACCTGCGTGTACATGGCGCGGCCGTAACCGCCTTCCAGGGCGGCGACCTTGAGGGTCGTTTTGCCGGATGCCGAGCCGCTCCCGCCGGACGAACAGCCGGTGAGCAGTCCGAGCACCGTGACCGCGGCGCCCGTGAGGGCGAGCGATCTCCTCATCTGGGGTCCTTTCCCGTGGACAGTTGCCCACCTGGCTGCGAGCGGCAGAACAAGTCCGGGGCCGGACCCGTCGTAGGGCCGCGCCGCCGTGACGTCGCGCCACCGCGCCACCGCCGCAGAGGTCCGGGTCGCATGCGAACCGGGCGTGTTAGCGATGGCACCGATAACATGATGGCTTACGGTGGCACCGTCCACGGCGGGGCGCAAGGGGTCCACGAGAGGCTTTTCGGCGAACCGCCGAAATGAGGCTCAGGAGCTCAGGAGGAGCGCGGCGGCGCCGTCGAGGCGCGTACCGACAGTGACGTGGCGGCCACGGCGTCGTCGACGCCGGCGTCGTCGCCCTGGAGCAGCAGGTCGACGGCCGCCGAGCCGTAGCGGTAGAAGTCCTGCCTGACGGTCGTCAGCGGCGGGGCGCAGTGGGCCGCCAGGGCGATGTCGTCGACGCTCACGATGGACACGTCCTCGGGCACCGACCGGCCCCGCTCGCGCAGCGCGCGGATCACCCCGAAGGCCATCTCGTCGCTGGCGACGAAGACGGCGGTCACCTCCGGGATCATGGCGATGATCTGCCCCTGCCGGTGTCCCGAGTCGGGCGACCAGTCGCCCTCCAGGGCCGGCGGCGCCTCGATCCCGGCCGCGGCCAGGCACTCCTGCCAGCCCTGCCGCCGCTGGCGCGCCTCGATCCACTCGTCCGGCCCGGCGATGTGCCACACCTGGCGGTGCCCCAGGTCCAGCAGGTGCTGCGTGGCGACGCGGCCCGCCTCCTGCTGGTCGATGCCGAGCACCCGGGCGCCCGCCGTCCGCGAACCGTCGAGCGTGACGGTCGGGATGTCGCGGGTGATGTCCTCCATCTTCCGTGTCACGGAGATGAGGGGCACGGCGATGACGAAGCCGTCGACGCCCTGGTCGGCTAGCCGGGACAGGGCCTGCTCCATCAGGCCCGTGTCGAGCGCGGCGATGGTCGCGATGTTCACCGCGTACCCGGCGGTGCCGGCGGCGGCCTCGACGCCGGCGGTCACCGCGGAGCGCGAGTAGTACCCGCCGGAGGCCAGCAGCACGAGCCCGAGGGTGTGGCTGCGCCCGGAGGACAGTGCCCTGGCGGCGCTGTTGAACCGGTAGCCGACCGCTTCGACGGCGGCGAGGACGCGCCTCCTGGTCTCGGGATTGACGTTCGGCGAGTCACGGAGGGTACGCGAGACGGTCTGCGCCGACACCCCGGCGGCCCGGGCCACGTCAGCCATGCTCGGCTGCCTCAGCCTCGTGGTGCCCTCGGTCATGGTGCTCCTCTCCCCCGGCCGGCGCGCTGTTCGTCGGTCCATGCGCCGTTCGTTCGCGGCCGTCCATCGGATTCTAGCGGTCTTGTTACCCATGGCACCGATAACATAGGCTCACATCGTGACTGAGCCGCCTCCCACAGCACCCATGTCTCCGGCCCGCTCCACGGCGGACCGCACCTCGACGGCCGGAACCTCGACGGCCCGCTCCACAGCGGACCGGACCACAATGGCCCGCTCCACGACCGACGCGGCCACCGGCGCGCTCACCTGGCACGAGGGCCGCCTGTTCCGGCACGGCGTCCCCCACCGCGTCCTGTCCGGGGCGCTGCACTACTTCCGCGTCCACCCCGACCTGTGGCGGGACCGGATCCGCCGCCTCGCCGACCTCGGCCTCAACACGGTGGACACGTACGTGGCCTGGAACTTCCACCAGCCCCGCGAGGACGAGGCGCCCCGCTTCGACGGCTGGCGGGACGTCGAGCGGTTCATCCGCACGGCGGGCGAGGAGGGGCTCGACGTCGTCGTCCGGCCCGGCCCGTACATCTGCGCGGAGTGGTCGGGCGGCGGCCTGCCGAGCTGGCTCACCGGCCGGGACGTCGCGATCCGCAGCTCGGACCCGGCGTTCACCTCCGCCGTGGGCCGCTGGTTCGGTGAGCTGGTGCCGCGTATCGCCGCGCTCCAGACCGCCGAGGGCGGGCCGGTCGTGGCGGTGCAGGTGGAGAACGAGTTCGGCAGTTACGGCGACGACCACGCCTACCTGCGCTGGAACCGCCGGGCCCTGACCGGCCACGGCATCCGGGAACTGCTGTTCACCGCCGACGGACCCACCGAGCTCATGCTGGACGGCGGCACCCTGCCCGGGACCCTGACGGCCGTCACCCTGGGCTCCAAGCCGGAGGCCGCCCGACGGCTCCTCGCCACGCGGCGGCCGGACGAACCGTTCGTGGTCGCCGAGTTCTGGAACGGCTGGTTCGACCACTGGGGCAAGCGGCACCACGTCCGCGAGGTGGACAGCGCGGTCGGCACCCTGCGCGGCATCGTCGCCGACGGCGGCAGCGTGAGCATCTACATGGCGCACGGCGGCACCAACTTCGGCCTCTGGGCGGGCGCCAACGACCACGAGGGCCGCCACGAGTCCGTCGTGACGAGCTACGACTCCGACGCCCCGATCGCCGAGGACGGCACGCTCACCCCCAAGTTCTTCGCCATGCGCGAGGCGCTCGGCACCGCTCGTGGCCCTCTCCGCTCTCCCGAGCGCATGCCGAAGCTCCCGCCGGCCCGCGTCCCGCTCGTCCACCGCGCCGACCTGCTCGCCGGCCTCCGCGCCGTACCGGCCCCCACCTCGACCGCCCCGCGCCCCGCCTCGTTCGAGCAACTCGGCCTCGACGCGGGGATGATCCTGCACACCGCGCACCCGCGCATCCCGGCGGGCGAACACCGCCTTACCCTCACCGACGTACGCGACCGGGCCCTGGTCTTCGCCGACGGCAGGTGGCTGGGCGTCGCCGACGCCGACTCCCCGGAACTCACCGTCCACGGCACCGGCGACGTCGTACGCCTCGAGGTCCTGGTCGAGAGCCTCGGCCGGGTCAACTACGGCCCGGGCATCGGCCGGCACAAGGGCCTGCTCGGCCCCGTCCTCGTCGACCGGCGCATGGTGCAGGGCTGGGACAGCATGCCGGTCGCGCTGCAGGAGTGGTCCCGCACGGAGCTGGCCGCCGCGGTCACCGCCGGTGCCGCCGCCGGTGCCGTCGCCGCCGGTCCCGCCACCACGCGGGCCGGTTTCGCCGACGCGACCTTCCACGTCGAGACCCCCGCGGACACCTTCCTCGCACTGCCGGGATCGGGCCGCGGCCTGGTCTGGGTCAACGGCTTCCTCCTCGGCCGCCATTGGGAGATCGGCCCACAGGTCACGCTGTACTGCCCGGCACCGCTGCTGCGCGCGGGCGAGAACACCGTGACGGTCCTCGAACTGGAACGGCTGGGCGGACTCCTGGAGTTGCGGGACCGCCCCGAGCTGGGGCCGCCGGAGGCGTACGTCGAGGAGTTCGACTGACGCCGTCCCGGGTGTCCGAACGTCCCTCTTCGACCACCAGCGCGGGGAACGCGGCCGGCCGCTGGAGCGCATCAAGAGCGAGCTGGACACACGGGCGTCGCGTTCGCCCAACACACGACCTGCCGGACCACCTGTGACTTCGGGCTGTGTGACCTGGGGCTTCCAACGGCGGTTCAGCGCGTCAGCGGGGCCGGCGCGCAGGGGGTGGTGACGGCGACGGTCTCTTCGCTTGGTTCCTTGCCGCTTTCACGTGACCTTCGGAGATGTCTGCAGACCGTCCAGTCGCCTGCTCACTGTGTCGAGTGTCGGCCAAGGAGGACCCTCGCGCAGCAGGCGCAGGAGTCCCTCTCCGAATCGCCTCCCATTCGGGAACTGGTCGCCAAGCTCCCAACGCCACGCGGCGACCATCGCGATGACGAGCTGCCGGCACTCGTCCAGCAGCCCTTGGTCAACGCCTGGGTAGTGCTCGCAGACCGCCTCGGGGACATGGGCGAGATCGAACTCGACGGGTCCACGGCAGCACGTCTCGAGGTCGACGAACAACGGGCCGTTCTTCGTGCTGAGCACATTGCCCGGATGCGGCTCGCCGTGGAGCAGCTGCTCCACGGCGCCTCGCTCCTCGATCGCTCGGTGCAGGCTTGCCAGCCTGCCGCTGAGGAACACGCGGTCCGCGTCGGCGAGCTCCGGCGAGCGATCCGGGTCGGCGACAACTTCTTCCGCCTCCGTGATCCGGTCCGTGAATCTCGGGCTCGGCACATCGACCTCGCGCATGCCGGCGTGCAACTGCTCCAGCGCCTTGGCGTAGTCGACTGGTGAGGTGTGAGGTGTCACGGGCTCGTAGTAGGTCCACAGCGTCACCGCGAAGCCATCGCGCGTGTACACACGCGGGTCCACCCGAGGCTCCAAGGGACACATCGGGCATCCGGCCTCGACGAGCCGTTGGGCGAGCTCGACTTCGAACCGTGCGACCTCTTGTCCCACAGGGGCGACCCGGGCAAAGGCGTCGCACGGCGTCAGCCGCAGTGCCAGCTTGTTCGAGTTGTGGAGAACGATTGCGTCGTCGGCCGGCAGGCCGAGGGATGCGGCGACCGAAGTCGCAGCCGCGATCGCACGCGTGACGTCGGTCATCTCCACCCTCGCATCTTGGCACAGATGAGCGAGGGCGAAACCAACCAGGCGTGGCCAGGTGCCGACTACCGTGGCTCGGCACACCTGGACTGATCTCTCCCGCCATGGTGGCCATCCTTATGTGGACCTTCACTGGCCCCGCGCGGGCTGCCGCGATCGGCATTTTTCGACATCGGCGGCCCGGAGTTCCGTTTGAGAGCGCCTCCCACGCGAGCTCGGCAGCGACGCCGGGCTGACCGGTGTTTGGCCATTCGAACAATTGCGCCGGTAAAGAAAGAGCTGCCGAGCGGCACAGGGCAACAGCGGATTCCGGCCGACTCCCCGCCCACCAGCACGGATTCGGCTGGCGAGACCAGTACGTTCGCGTCCTCAGGACGTCCACATTCCGCAGGTGAATCGTTGATTCCAGTTCGTTCCCCTTTCCCTTCCGCCTCTGGTGAATCTCGATTCCCGTAAGAAAAGGCAGAGCAAGCTCGAATTCCGTCAGGTGGCCTGATCGGTGTTTTTAGGACGTTATGCGCAGGGGGCGCCAGGAAATCGTTTCTCCATATCTACGATCGCCAGCTATGACGGAAACTCCACGGGACAACTCCGCCATCCGCGCACGCTGGCAGACGTGTCTCGAGCTCGCCCGCCAACTCCTCCTCGTCGGGCCGAACGGCGAGGACCTCAAGCTCGGTTATCTGCACACCCTGATCGACACGGGCCGCCTCGGCCCCACCCACCACCCGCGCAAGAAGATCCTCGTCGTCGGCGCCGGCATCACCGGACTCGTCGCCGGCCGCCTGCTCAAGGAAGCCGGCCACGACGTCACCATCCTCGAGGCCAACGCCAGCCGTGTCGGCGGACGCGTCAAGACCTTCCGCGCGACCAAGCACCACCAGCCCTTCGACGACCCGGCCCAGTACGCCGAGGCCGGTGCCATGCGGCTGCCCGACTTCCACCCGCTCGTCCTCGCCCTCGTCGACAAGCTCGGGCTCGGCCGCCGCCAGTTCTACAACGTGGACGTGGACCCCGGCACCGGCAGCGGCCCCGACACGCCCGTCCCCCCGGTGACGTACACCTCCTTCACCGGCCGGACCTGGACCTACGGCGACGACAGCCCCGACTTCCGGGAGCCCGACAAGCGCGGCAACTCCTGGATCCGCGCCAACCGCGCCCAGGTACGGCGTGCCGACTACACCGCCCGTCCCGAACGGCTCAACGAGGGCTTCCACCTCACCGGCGACGAGGTCCGCGCCCCGGTCGTGAAGATGGTCGACGACGCGCTGGAGACCGTGCGCGACTACTACTCCGACGTCGTCGACGGGAAACGCGTCAACAAACCGTTCGACGAGTGGGTCGAGGGCTGGGCCCGGGTGATCCGCGACTTCGACGGCTACTCGATGGGCGGCTTCCTGCGCGAGATCGGCGGGCTCAGCGACGAGGCGATCGAGGCCGTGGGGACCCTGGAGAACATGTCCTCGCGGCTGCACCTCTCCTTCTTCCACAGCTTCCTGAGCCGCAGCGACATCAACCCCGGCGTCCGCTACTGGGAGATACCCGGCGGCAACTGGCGCCTGCCCCACGCCCTCCACCAGGGCCTGCTCGACGAGGTGCGGCTCGGCCACCGCATGATCCGCCTCGAATACCACGACCCCAGCCGCGACGCCGACCCCGAGGGCACCGGCGTCGTCGGCCCCGACGGCTGGGGCGTGGCCGTGCAGACCGTCGCCGAGGACGATCCACAGGCCCCGCCGCGCCTGTGGACCGCCGACCTGGCGATCGTCACCATCCCCTTCTCCGCCCTGCGCTTCGTGGAGATCGTCCCCTCGATGTCGTACAAGAAGCGCCGCGCCGTCATCGAGACCCACTACGACCAGGCCACCAAGGTGTTGCTGGAGTTCAGCCACCGGTGGTGGGAGTTCACCGAGGACGACTGGCGCGAGGAGCTCGACCGCATCTCACCCGGGCTCTACGACCACTACCGGCAGGGCGCGGACGCGGGCACCGGCCTGACGATCGTGCGCGCCGAGTCCGACAGCGGTCCGACCCTGACGCTCTCGCCCACCGGTCTGCTCGGCGCCGCCGTCAAGGACAGCGGCGTCACCGAGGAGATGCGGCAGATCGACAGCGCACTGCCGCTGCGCGGCCCCTCCGTCCGGCCCGCCACCCACTGCTTCGGAGGGGGCTCCGCCGCCGACAACCCCAACCGGTTCATGTACTACCCGTCGCACCGCGTCGAGGGCAGCACCGGCGGCGTCGTGCTCGCCTCGTACTCCTGGTCCGACGACGCAGCGCGCTGGGACTCCATGCGCGGCGCGGAGCGCTACGTCTACGCCCTGCGCAACCTCCAGGCCCTGCACGGCCGCCGTATCGAGGTGTTCTTCACCGGGCGGGGAGCCACCAAGAGCTGGGCCCGCGACCCGTACGCCTTCGGTGAGGCCGCCATCTACACCGCGCACCAGATGACCAGCTTCCACCTGGACGTCTCCCGGCCCGAGGGCCCCGTGCACTTCGCCGGCGAACACACCTCCCTCAAGCACGCCTGGATCGAGGGCGCCCTGGAGAGCGCCGTCCGCGCCGCCCTCGCCGTGCACGAGGCGCCGCCGGTCACCACCCCGGGCGCCGACCGGGAGGGGGACCGCTCATGACCGCGATCGACCCCGGGTGCACGGTCGCCCGCTACCTCGCCCTGCGCCTCGCCGAACTCGGCATCACCCATCTGTTCGGCGTCCCCGGCAACCACCTCGGCCCGTTCCTGACCACCCTGCGGGCCGAGGGCGACGTCGAGTGGGTCGGCACCCCCACCGAGGGAGGCGCGGGCCAGGCCGCCGACGCCTACGCCCGCGTCCACGGCGTGGGCGCGGCAGCGGTCACGTACAGCGTGGGCGCGTTCAACCTCCTCAACGCCTGCGGCGGCGCCTACGTGGAGCGGATCCCGCTCATCGCCGTCAACGCCTCCCCGCCCTACGAGCAGTGGCAGAACCACCGCGCCCTCGGCCTGCTCACCTCACACATGAGCCCCCGCCCGGAGAGCAACCTGGACGTCTACCGGCAGGTCACCGTGGACGCGCAGGTCATCTCCCACCCGGGCCTCGCCCCCGGCCAGATCGACGCCGCGCTCACCGCGTGCCTCTCCGAGCGCCGACCGGTCTACCTGGAGGTCATGGAGGACCTGTGGGACGAGCCCTGCCCCGAGCCGGAGGCGCCGATCGTCCCCCGCGAGCGGCCGTTCAGCGCGCGCAACCAGCTCATGCTGAACCACGCCGTGGACGCGATCCTCACCCTCGTCGAGGAGTATCCCGGCCCGGACGGCAGGCCCCGCCCGATCGTGTGGGCCGGCGAGGAGATCGACCGGTTCCGGCTCGGCGGGCGGCTCACCGACCTGGTGGAGGCGACCGGCGTGCCGTTCTGCACCACCGTCGGCGCCAAGGCCGTCGTGGACGAGGACCTGCCGCAGTTCCACGGCGTCTACAACGGCGGGGCCAGCCACCCGGACGTGCACGGGATCTTCAAGGACTGGGCGACCTGCCGGATCGGGCTCGGCGCCTGGTCCACGTCGAAGAACCTCGGCGGCGAGCAGTGCGTCGGCACGGACTGGGTGATGGCCGCGAACGGCGGCGTCAGCGTCGGCACCTCCTACTTTCCCGACGTCCAGCTCGAACAGCTGCTGCCCGCCCTCCAGGACGCGCTGGTCAAGGCCTACGGCACCGGGGGCCTGACCGCCGACTACTACGCCGAGGCCCATGCCCACCACCGGCCGCTCTCCGGCCACCACCAGGCGCTCTCCGCCGACCACCAGGCGCTCTCCGGCCGCCCCGCCGACCTGGAGCGCCACCGCGCCTCACTGCGCACCAGCGGCTCCAGGTCCCGGCACGCCGACCGGCGACGGCTCACCTACGACGGCGTGTTCGACCGGATCAACCACTTCCTGGGCCAGGAGACCGGCGACGACTGGACGGTGGTCTCCGACGCCGCGTTCTCCCTCATCGGCTCGGTGAACCTGTCCCTGCCGGCCGGCGGGTTCCTGTCGCAGGTGAGCTGGCTGTCCATCGGCTGGTCCGTCGGCGCGGCCACCGGCGCCGCGCTCGCACCAGAGCGCGAGAACGCCCGCCCGATGGTCTTCGTCGGCGACGGCGCCTTCCAGGAGACGTGCCAGGAGATCTCCACCCACACCAGGCTCGGGCTGCGGTCGGTGGTGTTCGTCATGGACAACGGACACTTCTACGGCATCGAGCAGATGCTGGTGCGTCCGTCGTACTACGCCGAGCGGGGCTCCGCCGAACCGGACGACCCTGACACTGCCGACCCGGACTTCTACAACGTCCTCCACCCCTGGCACTACGACCGCCTCGCGGACGTCTTCGCCGGCCGGCACACCCCGGCGAACGGCGTCACCATCGCGGACACCCGCGACCTCGACGACCTCCTGGACCGCATCAACGACCCGGCCGACCCGGTCAACGCGGGTCCCCTCCTGGTCCGCGTCCGCCTGCACCGCCACGACTACCCACGCGCGATGGCCTACAAGGTTCCGAAGGAGAAGGAAAATGGCTGATCTCAACGTCCTGATCGCGTTCGACGCGGCCACGATCGTCGAGCAGAATCCCAACGCGTCCAGGAATCCCGACGCACCGACCTACGTCGACGAGAACCTGATCTACATGACGACGCGCCACGACCACATCGTCGGCACCTCGGGGGCCGAGCTCAACCTCCGGGCCGAACCCGGGGACAGCATCAGGTGGCGGGAGACGACGCTGTCGCTCGGCAGCGACTACAAGGCGCTGCTGTACCGGTACGTGAGCAGCGACCCCAACCACACGCTCATCCGGACGCCCGAGATCGAGGTGGTCGACGGCGTCTACCCCCTGCCGAAGGAGGGGACGGAGGGCAGGCCGGAGTTCGAGACGCAGCGGTACATGGACCACTACTGGCGCACGACCGTCAAGAAGGTCGGCAAGGTCACGTACCACTTCTCCTTCCAGATCCTGGACCGGCACCGCCAGTTGAAGGGGTACTTCCAGTGGGACCCCTTCATCACCATTGAGGACTCCTGACCGACGGAGTGAGGGCGGCGGCCGCACCGGCCGCCGCCCTCGCGATCAGGGTGCTGACCGGTCGGCACTCCAGATCCCCGCCGCCACGTTCTGCGCGAACCCGGTCGGCGACGGCTCGTTCGGCAGCCGGGCGGGCACCGTCGTGCCCTTCTTGGCGCCCGCCCGGTCGGCGAACAGCGCGACCGTCAGGGCGAGTTGGTCGTCGTACCCGGTGGTCCACACGGTCCGCCGGGCGGTCCCGCCACCCGCGCCCTCGGTGGCGAACACCTTCGCCGTGGCCCTGGCCGTGGCCGTCGCCTCCACCGCGCCGACGGCGACGGGCGTCGGCCCGGCCCCCGTCAGGCCGTCCGCCACCATCGCCTCCTTCTCGCCCAGCACGCGCCGCACGTCGGGACGCGCCCGGTAGACGGTGCGGCCCTCCCGTGTGACGCGCGCGACGGTGTACGGGGTGGCGTACCTGCCGTTCGCCGCGACCGCCGCGTACGCCGACGCCAGGTTCAGCGGGGTCGGTGCCGCCGTCCTCAGCAGTCGCCGCAGCGGTTCGCCCGCCTTCACCCTGCTGAACGGCTCCAGGGCCGTCCCCGCCTCCACCGCCCCACTCACCGCGTCGTTGAACGGCTGCCGCGCGTAGTCCGAGCCCCCGTACAGCACCCGCACCGCTCCGTCACCGGGCACCGTCCCCACGACGGCGGTGTGCACCCGGACGCCCTTGGCCCCGGGATGCTCCTGGACCAGTTGCGTGGCGGTGTCCTGCAGCGCCAGGTCGAACGTGGTCGTCACGCTGTAGCCGCCGCTCGCGAGCTGGTCCTCGGTGATGCCGAGCCGGTCGGCGGCCTCCTTCGCGGCGATGTCGATCAGATACTGCCGCTGTCCCTCGGTCTCGCCCGGCGGATAGAACCGGAACGCCGGGAAACGCGCCTCGGCCCGCTGCTTCGCCGTGATGCTCCCGCTCGCCGCCATCGCGTCGAGCACCCACTCCCAGCGGTCCTCCAGTTTCGCGGTCACCTTCGGGTCGGAGCCCGCCTTCTCGTAGTACGAGGGGATGTTGACGATGGACGCCAGCGCGGCGCCCTGCGCGACGGTCAGGCTCTTGGCGTCCACGCCGAAGTAGTTGCGCGCGGCGGACTGGATCCCGGCGGAACCCCGCCCGAAGTACACGGTGTTGAGATAGCCCTTGAGGATCTCGTCCTTGGTGCGGGTGCGGTCCAGCTTGATCGCGATGAGCGCCTCGCGTGCCTTGCGGGACAGCGAGCGCTCCGGGCTCAGCAGCGCGTTCTTCACGTACTGCTGGGTGATGGTGGAGCCGCCCTGCTGGTCGCCGCCCGTCACCGTCGCCAGCACGGCCCGCGCGATGGCCCGCGGCGAGATCCCGCTGTCCGTACGGAAGGAGCGGTTCTCCGCGGCGATCACCGCTTCCTGCACATGCCGGGGGACCGCGGACAACGGGACGTCCTGCCGGTCGACCGGTCCGCGCCGCCCCAGGTAGGCGCCGCCGGAGTCGAGGAACACGGTGCTCTGGGTGACGGTCTCGGGGTGCGGCTTCGGAATGGCCGTGAGGTGGTACGCCACGACGGCCGCCGTGCACAGCGCCGCGATCAGCGTGAGGAAGGCGTAGAACAGGCGGCGAAGTCGCCGGCCCCGGTTGCGGCGGAACCGGACCCGCAGCGGTACGCGCTCGCGGTGGTGCCGGGTGGCGGGCAGCATCCGCCTCCTCGGCGGTGGTGCGGTGTTCCCGTTCCCGTTCCCGTTCTCGTTCTCGTTCATATGCGCCACCACCTGCGGTCCGACTGCGCGGCGACCTTGCCCGAGGCGTCGTACACCGTGACGATCCGCTCGTCCCCGCCGGTGGACAGGAGCATCTTCACGTCCTCAGCGGGCAGCGGCGCGCTCGTGTACCAGACGCCCCAGCCCGGACTGCCCGCCAGGACGAGGACCTTCGCCGTGACCTCGCCGTCGCCGGTTCTCACCTCGACGCGGCCCGGCTCGCCGCTCAGGCCATGGAAGAGGCCCGACAGGACGAACCCGCCCTTCACGGAGTCCATCCGCAGGGAAACACCCGGTTTGTCGAGCTGGACGCCGGTGTCGTCGTCCTGTCCGCCGGGGCGGGAGACGGTCACGGGCACCGACCAGTGCCCGCCGTCGGCCGTCAGCCACACCCGTACCCCCGGTCCGGCCGTCACCCGCTCGCCCGGCGCGACCACCCTGATCGGGCTCGTCGCGGAACGGCCGCCGCCTCCCGCCCGGGCTCCGGACGTCCCGTCCTCCTGCCCACCGCCCCCGACATGCCCGGCGCCCAGGAGGGCGACGGGCGTGAGCAGCGCCGCGCAGGCGGCCGTGGCCACGGCGATACGGCGCCGCCGCCGGACGCGGCCCCGTGTCCGGATGTCGGCCAGCGGTACCTCGGACGGGTCGACGTCGCGGGCTGCACGGGCGTACACCTCGCGCAGCCGCCCGGGGTCGGCGCCCGTCGCTTTCAGACCCTGTTTGGCGAGGGCACGCACCGCGCCCACCGAGCAGCCCAGCGACTGGGCGATCTCCGCGTCCGCCAGCCCCTCCCAGGCCCGCAGCACCAGAACGGCCCGCCGTCGCGCGGCCCGCCGTCCACGCAGCCGGCGCACATGGCCCTGCACCAGGCAGCGCCGCACGTGGAAGTCCACGTCGTCGCGCGGAACGCGTCGCCAGCGCGCGCACATCCGCACCAGCGTTCTGAGCACCAGTTCCTCCGCCGCGCCCGGGTCGTCGTCGAGCAGCCGGGCGGTCGTGACCAGCCGGGACCAGTGCGTCCGGGCGTACGTGGCGAAGTCGTGGCCTGCGGGGAGAACGTCGTGAGTGGGGGGCACGTGGGCGGTCCTTCGGCTCGGGAACTCGGTCGTGGCCGGACGCGTGGGCGTCCGTCCTGGTCGGGCAACTGCCGGGTGCCGCGGGTAGGTTGAGCAGCCGACGAGCCGACACCGTTAAGGGAGGGGAGGCCCGGAACCCGTGTGCTCCGTCTCCTCGGTGGGGTTGTGCATCGCCGGGCCGCGACCTACGCGACCTACGGGACCTGTACGCACGGCGGAGGTGGCCGGGTTGCAAGGAAAGGGCACGGATTCCGGTGGGGGCATGACCGAGGACGAGTTCGACGCTTTCTACGCGACCGCGTTCCCCCGGCTGACCGGCCAGCTCTACGCGTTCACCGGGGACCACGGCGAGGCCCAGGACGTCGTCCAGGAAGCGTTCGTACGGGCCTGGGACCGGCGACAGCGGTTCCTGGCGGACAGTGCTCCCGAGGCGTGGATCCGCACGGTGGCCATGCGGCTGGCGGTGAGCCGCTGGCGACGGGCGAGGCGCTGGCTGGAACTGGTGCGGCGCACCCCGCCGCCCGACTCCTCCCCGGGGCCGAGCCCTGAGCACACCGCGCTCGTGGCCGCCCTGCGCGAACTGCCCGAGGCCCAGCGGATGGCGATCGTCCTGCACCATTTGTGTGACTTGAGTGTGGAGCAGGTAGCCTCCGAGACCGGCGCCCCCGTGGGGACGGTCAAGGCGCGACTGTCCCGGGGGCGTGCGGAGCTGGCGAAGCGTCTTGCGGGGGACGGGGACGGGGACGGGGACGGGGATGAGGAGAGGGACAGGGGTAGGGGTCGGGGTAGGGGTAGAGACGGGGACAGGGACAGAGACGGGAACGAGGCTGACGGGCCGGTCCGGAGGGAGAGCCGCCGTGTCCGATGAACTCACCACCGCACTGCGTGAGTTGGCCACCACCCACGCCACTCAACCGGTCGTCGGCGGCGCCGAGATACGTGGCCGGGCGATGCGCCGCAGGCGCCGCCGCCGTGCCGCCGCCGGCCTCGGCGCGGGAACCATGGTCCTCGCTCTGCTGGGCTTCGCCCTGACCCTGCACCTCGGCGCGGACCAGGACCACCCGGCCGGGCGCCGGGGCCCGGCCGCGCCCCCGTCCGGTTCCGCCTCGCCGTCCGCGGTCACCCCGGCGCCCGTCTCCGGCACGCTCGACCCCGCCGAGCGCACCCTCACGTTCGACGGCCGGGTGATGCCGGTCCTCTCGGAGTTCGACGTCCTGGTCGTCTCCACGAGCCCGCTGACGGTCGTCGAGAAGCAGGACCGGAAAGAGGTGACCGTCGACGTGCTCTCCAAGGGCCCCGCCGAGGTGGACGTCCCCTATGCGGTCGAGCTGCGCGACGGGGAGGACCAGCCGCTCCACGTCGGCACCTTCACCGCACAGCTCAAGGCCCTGAGCGGCTACGACGTCCGAGCCGGCCTGATCGCCCTCGGTGCCGAGGACGCCAAGTGGTTCTACGCCCGGGTCCACCCCGGCGACACCGTCTCGCTGACGACCGGCACGACACCGACGGTGAGGACACCTGCGGACCAGGCACCTGCGGACCAGGCACCTACGGACAAGACACCGACTGCCACGCCCTCGGAAGCCACGCCCTCGGACGCCGCCGCGACATCCGACGCCACGGCATCCGACGCCACGGCATCCGACGCCACGGCATCCGACGCCGCGACATCCGGTGCCACGGCATCCCGTGCCGCAGCGGGTGACCCTCAGGCATCCCCGTCCGAGGGGACACGCAAGGTCACCCGGTAGCCGCCGTCCGCGGTCGCGCCCGCTTCGAAGGTGCCGTCCAGGAGTTCGGCTCGTTCCCTGAGACCGATCAGGCCCTGGTGGGAGCCGGGGAGGGGGAGGGAGGGGCGGGTGGGGGGCGTGTTGGTGACGGTGACGCCGAAGGCGCCGGCCTCGTGCCAGAGGCGTACGGTCGCACGGGCGCCGGGGGCGTGTTTGCGGACGTTGGTGAGGGCTTCCTGGACCGTGCGGTACAGGGCGCGTTGCGCGGGCGTGCCGATGTTCGGGGGGAGTTCGCCGGTCAGTTCCGTGTCGATGCCGCTCGTGGTGACCAGTCTGTGGAGGTCGGCGAGGGTGGGCTGCGGGGTCAGCTCGGTGGCGCGGCCACCCGAGGCGCGCAACAGAGTGACCATGTGGCGCAGTTCGTCCAGGGTGTCGACGCTGAGCGAACGGATGGCGCGGACCCCGTCCTTGACGTCCGGGTCCTTGACGGCGACCTGGAGGGCACCCGCCTGCACGGCGATCAGGCTGACCTGGTGGGACACGACGTCGTGCATCTCGCGGGCGAGCTGGGCGCGTTCGCGGGTGAGGACGACCTGCGCGTGCAGCAGGCGCTCGTGTTCGCGGGCCTCCTCGATCTCGACGAGCCGGCGCCTCAAGTCCCGCCGGGCCTGCACGAGTTGGCCCAGCAGGACGGGCGCGGCGGCCGTGGCGAGCGTGTAGAAGAAGTAGACGACGGTCCAGGTCCGGTCGTGCGAGGCGAAGTCGCTCAGCGGCCAGGGGGCGGCGGAGGCGAGCGCGAACAGCACGGCGCAGACGGTGAGCAGACGGCGGTCGCGTGAGCGTTCGGCCAGCGTGAACAGGGCCGCGAACGGGGCGAACACGATGTCCAGCATCAGGCTGGCCGGCAGCGTGAGCAGGAACACCGCCAGGGGAAAGCGCCGGCGGGTCGCTAGCGCCACGCAGGCGAGTGCGGCCATGGCCTGCCCGACGGCGGACGTGTCCTCCAGGTTGAGCAGGCAGTCCGCCACCGCGACGGCGACGGCCACCGCGTCGAGGGCCGACTCGGGAACCCGCGCCCACCAGCCGGCCGGACCGAACGCACGCGCCCTGACCGACGCCGCGGCGACCGCCGGTCCTGGTCTGCTCGGCCCCGGTCTGCCTGGCGCAGGGCTGACCGGCCCCGAGCCGACCGGCGCCCTGCTCGCCGAGCCAGACGCGCCTGCCGCGCCCGCCGATCCCGTCGAGCCCTTCGCGGTCGCCGTGTTCGCCGAGCCTGCCGATCCCGTCGAGTCCTTCGTGCTTGCCGTTCCCTCGGTGCCCGACGATTCCTTCGCGTCTGCCGTGTTCGCCGAGCCAGACGCGCCCGTCGAGTCCTTCGCGGTCGCCGTGTTCGCCGTGTTCGCCGAGCCTGCCGATCCCGTCGAGTCCTTCGTGCTTGCCGTTCCCTCCGTGCCCGACGAGTCCCGCGCGCCCGCCGCGCCCGCCGCCCTCGTCGCCCCCTCCGCGCCCATCGACCCCTCCGCGCCCTCCACCCCCTCCCGACTCATCGCCCTCGCTCCATACGCCCCCGCGTACCGTCGTCAAGCAGCCCGGCCCGCTGGGCGAGCAGTGCCGCCTGGACTCGGCTGCCCACGCGCAGCTTGGTGAGGATCGCGCTGACGTGGTCCTTCACCGTGCCCGCGCTGAGGTGGATCCGGCTGCCGATCTCGGCGTTGGACAACCCCTGTGCGATCAGCACGAGCACCTCGCGCTCCCGCTCGCTGAGCCGTCCGACCCGGCCCACCTCCTCCTCGTCGCCGGCCGCCGAGGCCCCGGGGTGGCTCTGCCACACGGCCCGGGACGCCTTGGGTGACATCACCACCCCGCCCGCCGCCAGCGTCCGTACCAGCTGGGCGAGTTGCTCCGGTTCGGTGTCCTTCAGCAGGAAGCCGGCCGCACCGGAACGCAGCGCGGTCAGCACGTACTCGTCGGCGTCGAACGTCGTCAGCATCGCCACCACCGGCGGCCTGGGCAGCGCGCGCAGCTGCCCCAGCACGGTCAGCCCGTCCACGTCGGGCATCCGGATGTCGAGCAGCACGACGTCCGGCCGCTCCCGCCGCACGGTGTCGACCGCTTCGGCGCCCGTGGTGGTGGCGACGACGTCGATGTCGTCGGCCGCGTTCAGGATGAGCCGGAAACCGGACCGCACCAGGGCCTCGTCGTCAACCACCATCACCCGGATCACGCCTGCGCCGCCTCGCCGTAGTTGTCCAGTCGTCCATCAGCGATTCGACCGTAGAACAGGAACCCCTTGTCGGGCGCCCACGAGAGCCGCACCCGCCACTCGGGGGGTGAGGTCCGGCCGCCCGGCGGAGTGGGGCGCCCGGGCGGCGGGGGTGGACCGGACAGCTGACGGATACTCCGGGCGCGGCCTGCTCCAGAGCCTGGACGCATGACCCAGAACGCAGACCTCACGGCGGCCGAGACGCCCGCCACGACCACGGCACCGGCCGACGCACCGGAGAGCCTGAAGCCCCAGGAGACCCTGAAGCCCCAGAAGACCCCGGAGACCCCGGAGACCCCGGAGACCGTTCGCCCCTCGACCGGCCGCCTGATCGGCGTGGACCTCGCCAGGGGCCTCGCGGTCTTCGGCATGTACGCCGCCCACGTCGGCCCCGACCCCTCCCAGGGCGGCGTCGTCGGCCACGTGATGGAACTGGCGCACGGCCGTGCCTCCGCCCTCTTCGCCTTCCTGGCCGGCTTCTCGGTCATGCTCATCACCGGGCGCCGCACCCCGAAGACCGGCCGCGCGGGCCGCCAGGCGGTCGCCAAGGTGGTGATACGCGCGCTCGTCCTGCTCGCCCTGGGCACCGCGCTCACCATGACCGGCACCCCCGTCGAGGTGATCCTCGCCTTCTACGGTCTGTACTTCCTGCTGGTCCTGCCCCTGTACCGGCTCTCCGCCCACCCCCTGGCGATCATCGCCGCGGTGAGCGCCCTGGTCCTGCCGCAGGTTCTGTACGGCGTCCAGCACGCGCTCCCCGAGGACGGCGCGAGCGGCCTCTGGGCCTGGCCCGCCGACGCCGACGGCATCGTGTCCCTCCTGTTCACCGGCAGCTACCCCGCCCTGACGTGGATCCCCTTCGTCATCGCCGGCATGGCGGTCGCCCGCCTCGACCTCACCGCCACCGTGGTCCGCGCACGTCTGGCGATCACCGGCGTCGGCCTGGCCGTACTCGGTTACGGCGGTTCCTTCCTGGCCCTGCGCCTGTTCCCCGGCGCGCTGAAGGCGCTGGCCGAGTCCGGCTGGGGCGACGGCGCCTCGGTGGCGTCCGCCTGGTGGTCCGACACCTGGGGCTATCCCACCGGCACGACCCCGTACGGACTCCTGGTGGCCTCGCCGCACAGTGAGACCACCCTGTCGATCCTGGCCAACACCGGTGTCGCGCTCGCGGTCCTGGTCGGCTGCCTCGCCGCCGTCGACGCCTTCCCGCGCTGTGGTCGTCTCGCCCGCCCGGTCATCGCCGTCGGCTCGATGTCCCTGACGGCGTACGTCTTCCATGTCGTCGGCATCCGCCTCCTCGGCATCGAGGAACTGCCCGGTTCCCCCCTGCACGTGCTGCTCGGCTTCATCGTCGCCGTGACCGTCCTCGCCGCCCTCTGGTCCCGCCACTTCCGGCGCGGCCCCCTGGAGTGGCTGCTCGGCAAGGCGACCAAGCCCGCCGAACTGATCCGCTGACCGTTCGGGGCACGCGCGGTCACCGCGTGACGACCGGCCGGAAGGCGTCCCGCACATCCGACTTGGCGGTGGAGACGAACTGGTCACCGGGCCCGTAGTCGTACGTGCCGTAGTACTCGTAGCGCAGGACCTCCGGGCAGCTTCCGCCGCCGATCTGCACCGAGCGCGGGCCGACGCGCTTTCCGGTGCGCAACTCGTAGACCTTCAGCGGGATCCTGACCTTGTGGAAGGTCACTTGGTGCGGGAAGTACGCGGACTTGTCGTTCTCGTAGGAGCACGTCTCGACGGCGGCTCCGTTCTCCGCCGGGTCCGCGCAGACCACGAGCGCGGCCTTGGCGGGGTCGCCGGTGCGCCAGGAGCTGGGGAGCTTGTCGGAGTACTCGGTGTCGCCGAGGAACAGCGCGCGGTGGGACCCCTCGCGGTACGCCGGGGCTCCGCCGTACTTCGCGGGCTTGGCGCAGTAGCCAGACTCCGCGTCGGACGCGTTCGCGACCAGTTGGCGCACGTCGGCCAGTTCGATGGCGAGGGTGGCCTTCCGCACGCCGCCGCGTGCCTCGCCCGCGCGGGCGTCGTGCGGGTAGCCGTCGAGGAGCCGCTGGTAGTGCGCCCGCGCCTGCTGCCAGGCGTCCTCGGTCATCAGATGGTCGCCGCATCCCACCAGAGCGGCGGGTTCGGTGCGCGCGGCCGTGTCGGCGGACCGGTCCAGTACGTCGCGGGACGGCGCGCGGTCGCGGAGCCAGCCGGTGAGGACGGCGGTGTCACAGGAGTCGTCGGTGGGCAGCCGGCCGAGGAAGGCGTCCAGGACCGTCCTGACGGTCTGCTCGTTGCCGGGCTCCCGCAGGACACCGGTGAGCATGCCGAAGCCCCGCTCCAGGTCATCGGCGCTGCCCCTGCGTGCGGCGCGGGCCAGGGTGGACGCCGCCCGGTCCAGCCGGTGGCACGCCCGCACCACCGCGTCGCCGGGCCCCACCACGGGCGCGCCCGCCAGGCGGTGGCCCCACCACACCTCGCCCTGTGCGGCCACGGCCGCCTCGCAGTCACCGCCCTCGCGGGCCTCGTCCACACGGCCCCCGACGCCGTACGCGTCGACCCGCAGCAGCGCGGCGGTCAGCAGCACCGCGAGCGTGAGGGCGAGTGTGCCCGCGCGCTGCCCGCGCCGTACGACGTGCTCCGCGCGCCCGCGGGCCAGCGACCAGCCGTGCGCGGTAGCGGTCACCCACCAGAGAAGCAGCAGGATCTCGGCCCAGGTGTCGGCGGTCGACGCGACGACGTTGAGGAGCCAGGCCGTGCCGACCGCGGCGAACACGGCGAGCCGCCAGTGCCCCAGGAGCAGATAGCCGATGCCGAGCAGTGAGGCGTTGCCGAGCGCCGCCGCCACCGGGTCGCCGGGAGCCGGGATCCTCGACGGCTCGGAGGGCTCGGAGGGCTCGGGAGGCTCCTGCGGCGGATACGGGCCGGGTGCGTACGCCGGGTAGGTCATGGAGCGATCACCCCCGAGGCCGAAGCCGGGCCGCGTACGGAGAAGTAGGCGCGGCCCGTCTCGCCGCTCACCATCCACAGGGCCGCGATGTCGAAGCCCGCGACAAGGAACGCCGCGAGGCTGGGCGCGTCGGAGGCAAGCGAGCCGATGAAGGCGAAGACCATCGACAGCGACACCAGGGACAGGCACACGATGAGCACCACCCGGATCCAGGTGCGGCGCCTGCGAGCCCGTACGACGCAGGCGGCCTGGAGCGCCGCCAGCCCCCAGCAGAACAGCGCCACGAACCAGGTCATGGCCATCGGCATGTGCGGGTCCTGCCCGTGCTCCTGCCTGCTCCGGGTTTCGTCGATGATCGCCCAGCCGCCGAAGACGTAGCCCAGCCCGTGCAGGGTGAGCAACACGAGGACGAGCATGACGGGCCGGGGCATGCGCACCGTCCCGGGCGGGCCCGAAGTGACGGGCGGGCCGGGCGGGTTCGGAGAGCTCTGCATCGTCGTCACCTCACGCTTTCGTCGTCCGGCAGGTCGTAGACCCGCGCCCAGTCCACTTCGTGGACAGCGCTCTGCAGGTCGTCGCCGTGGAAGTTGTCGAGCTGGATGGTCTGGTGCATGGACGGGGCGCACTGGATGCAGTCGCGGACCGTGTTCGCGCCGCCGGAGAAGCGGAACCACTCCTCGCCGTCGATGAATCCGCGCAGGTGGTCCGGGGTCCACTCGATGGCGACGTTGTGCCACCGCGACAGGTCCACGCCGCACTTGCGCGCGGACTCCTGCTGCACGGGGACGTTCTGGGGGTGCGGGTAGTGCAGGAACGCCTCGGCGCAACTCTCGCCCGGGGCGCCGTTCTCCAGGTAGTCGTACTCGCCGTCCTCGGGGTGCTCGTTCGAGTCCGGCCACAGGAGCAGCAGCGGGTGGTACTGCCGCCCGTTGTCGGGGGCGGTGGCCCGGGAGCGTACGCGGGCCTCCCACCGGCCGTACTGCCGGCTGTGGGGAGAGCGGAGCCAGCCGGTGTCGCCGTTCGCCTCGCCGGTCATGCGCAGGACGCCGCCGACGACCCGGGTGTTGGCGTCGCAGCGGCGGCCGTTGCCGCCGTGGCCGGGCCAGCACTTGCCGGGGCCGCCGCCCGCCGGGCGCCACTTGTCGCGGTCCGGTACGGCGGGCTCGGCCTCGGAGCCGTAGTCGAACTCGTCCGACCACTCGGGCAGCGGGTCGCCCCAGCCGTACCGTTCGGCCGCGGTCACCGGACGGTCGGTGCCGGCGGCGTTCACCGTGGTCACCGTGAGCAGCGCCGCGACCGTCGCGGCGCCGAACCCCACGGCGAGCCGGGTGGGATGTCGTCCGTACATGACTCTCCTTCAGCCTGTGGCGCGTGTGCGGGGAGATGCGCGGGAAGAAGGGGCGGCCCGAGCCCTCCCCTCGCCGGGCTCGGACCGCCTCATGGCCCCCTCCGGCCATCCCTCGACCAGTCGACCGCCGTGCACCGTTGTTCAGCAGGCCCTCTCCCGGCACTGAACAACCTGGTGGGGCGGACGCCGGTCGGGAGGAAGGGTGAGGATCGAGTGAACTCCTCTGTCGCGCCTGCGGATTCGCCGGACGTTCGATTGCGGCCACCCTCGCCGCTGCCTACCGTGGGCGCCCGAGTGGACGCGCTGGGTCATGAGCCTGTCGCCGGCCACCGTGAACGAGGGGAGGGCGGGCACGTGCCGGGACAACCGGGACCGGGGCGCGCCGAGGGCGAGCTGGATCCCGAGGCCGGGCCGGTACCGCGGTTCGCCGCCGAGCTGCGCGCACTGCGCGAGTCCGCGGGGAAGCCCACGTACCGAGCGATGGCCGAGCGCACGCGGTACGGGGTGACCGCCCTGTCGCAGGCGGCGGCCGGAAAGCAGCTGCCGAGCCGCACGGTGACCCTCGCCTACGTGACGGCGTGCGGCGGCGACGTGAACGAGTGGGATCGTCGCTGGCGCGAGGCGTCGGCCGAGTCGGCCGCAGAGAAGGCCGAGGCCGAGGACGAGAACTCCCGGCCGCCGTACCGCGGCCTGACCCGGTTCGAACCGGCGGACGCCGAGCTGTTCTTCGGCCGCGACCAGCTCGTGGAGCGGCTGACCGAGCTGAACCGCAAGCACCGCTTCACCGCCGTCTTCGGCCCGTCCGGCAGCGGCAAGTCCTCACTGCTGCGCGCCGGACTGATCCCCCGGCTGCGCACACCGGGCGAAGGAGGGACGGGAGGCACAGGAGGGACAGCCGAGGAGGACGACGTGCCGCCCGCGGCCGTACGGATCCTCACACCCGGCGCGGACCCGCTGCGTACGCACGCCGACCGGCTCGTGCCCGTACCGGACACCGACGCCGACACCTGGCTGATCGTCGACCAGTTCGAGGAGTTGTACACCCTCGGCGTCGACCCGGCGGTCCGGGACGCCTTCATCGACCGCCTCGTCGCCGCCACCGCCGCCGACAGCCGTCTGCGGGTCGTCATCGCGGTACGGGCCGACTTCCTCGGCCGCTGCGCCGAACACCCAGGCCTCACCGCGGCGTTGCAGGACGCCACGCTGCTCGCCGGCCCGATGAGCCGCGCGGACCTGCGGGAGGCCATTGTCCGTCCGGCCACCGCGGACGGCCTGATCGTCGAACGCTCCCTGACCGACCGCCTCCTGGACGAGGTCGAGGGCGCCCCGGGCGGGCTGCCGCTCATGTCGCACGCCCTGCTGGAGACCTGGCGCCACCGCAGCGGCCGTGTCCTGACCGAGGGTGCCTACGACGCGGCCGGCGGTCTGCGCGGAGCCGTCGTCCGCACGGCCGAGCAGGTGTACGGCGAACTCTCCTCGCCGCAGGCCGAGTTGGCCCGCAGGATCCTGCTCCGCCTGGTCGCCCCCGGCGACGGAACAGCCGACACGCGTCGTCCGACCGAGCACGCGGAGCTCGACTTCGGCGATCCCGCCGACACACGAGTGGTGCTGGACCGCCTGGTGCGAGCCCGCCTCATCACCTTCGACGACGGCACGGTCGATCTCGCCCACGAAGCTCTCATCACCGCCTGGCCCCGCCTGGGCGCGTGGATCGACGCCGAACGCGACCGGCTGCGCGTCCACCGCTCGCTCTCCGAAGCGGCCCGCACATGGGAGACGCTCGGCCGGGAGAACGCCGCGCTCTACGCCGGCTCCCGTCTGCACGCCGCCCGAGACGCCTTCCCCCATGACACCGCCCGAGCCCATGACTCCGCCCGGGCCCAGGACTCCGCCCGGGCCCAGGACTCCGCCCGGGCCCAGGACTCCGCCCGAGCCCAGGACACCGCCCGGACCCACGGCACCGCGCTTCAGGACGGCCGGGGCGACGACCTCACCCCGCTGGAACGGCAGTTCCTCACCGCCTCACTGAGGCGCCGACGCCGCGCCGCGCGACTTCGCCGTACGGTCGTGGCGGTGCTCGCCGTGTTCGCACTGATCGCCACCGGCACCGCCGTCGTCGCCCTCCAGGCGCGCGCCACCGCGCAGGCCGAACGGGACACCGCCGTCTTCGGCCGCCTCACCTCCGAGGCCGACCGCGTCCGCGAGACCGACTCCGGGCTGGCCGCCCGGCTCGACGTCGCCGCGTACCGCATGCGCTCCACCTGGGACCTGCGGACCCGGCTGGCCTCGGACGCGGGCCGGGTGCTGGCCACCCGGCTGCCCTCCCACGACGGTGTCGGCAGCTCGGTGGCGTACGCGCCGGACGGCCGCACCCTCGCCAGTGGCGGCCATGACGGCACGGTCAGGCTGTGGGACACCGCAGCGCCGGCGGACGGGAGGCCGGTGGGCGAGCCGCTGCGCTTCCCGACGGGACGGGTCGGCGCGGTCGCCTTCGCACCGGGCCACGGCGACCTGCTGGTGGCCGCCGGGGACGGCGGCACGATCCAGCTGTGGGACGTACGCGACCGGGAGCGGCCCCGCGCCGTCGGCCGCCCGGTCGTGAGCCACGACGAGCAGAACATCGTCTCGGTCGCGTTCGCCCCCGACGGCCGGGCCCTCGCCACCGCGGGCGACGACGGGACCGTACGGCTGTGGGACCTGCGCGACCCGGCCCGCCCCGTGCCGCTGGGCAAGCCCGTCAGGGCCGACGACTCCAAGGAAGGCAGCGTCCGCGCCGTCGCCTTCGCCCCGGACGGGCACACCCTGGCCACGGCCGGTTACGACGGCACCGTACGGATGTGGCGGTTCGGCGAGGCCGAGAACGAGGACGAGGACGAGGGTGAGGGCGCGGGCGAGAGCGACGGGACCGGGGCCGGGACCGGGATCGCACCGCTCGGCAGGCCGCTGCGCGCCCACACCGCCCCCGTCTGGACGCTGGCCTTCTCCCCGGACGGCCGGACGCTGGCCACGGCCGGCTTCGACGAGACCGTACGGCTGTGGGACGCGTCCACCCCGAGCCGCCTGAAGTCGCTGGGTGAACCGCTCACCGCGCACACCGCGCCGGTCATGTCCGTGGTGTTCAGCCCTGACGGCGAGACGTTGGCGACGGCGGGCGAGGACGACGCGCCCATCCTGTGGAACGTGGCCAATCCCGCATACCCGCAGCAGCTCGGGGAGCCGCTGACCGGCCACTCGGAGGCCGTGTGGGAGGTGGCCTTCAGCCGAGACGGCCGTACCCTCGCCGGCACCGGTGCCGACGGCGGCGTCCTCCTCTGGCACCGGCCCCCGACCGTCCTCACCGACTTCACCAACCCGCTGACCGCCGTGGCCTACAGCCCCGACGGCCGCCTGCTCGCCGCCGCCAGTACCGACGACGGGCTGATCCGCCTGTGGGACGTCCGCCGGCCGGACCGCCCGCGCCGTCTGGCGCGGCCGCTCGCCCACGAGGACGAGGTGCTGGCCGTCGCGTTCTCCCCGGACGGCCGTACGGTGGCGAGCGGCTCGAAGGACGGCACCGTACGGCTGTGGGACGTCTCCGCGCCCGGACGTCCCGCCCCGCTCGGCGAACCGACGGCCGCGCACGACGGCGGCGCCCGCGCCGTCGCGTTCTCCCCGGACGGCCGCACTCTGGCCACCGGCGGCCAGGACGACTCGGTGCGGCTGTGGGACGTACGGCGGCCGGGCACCGTACGGCCGCTCCGCGAACCGCTGCGCGGCCACACGGACGCCGTCACCTCCGTGGCCTTCTCCCCGGACGGCCGCACCCTGGCCACCGGCAGCTGGGACGACACGGCGCGGCTGTGGCACGTGGGCGACGGGAGGCGGGCACGCCCCGCTGGCGCTCCGCTCAGGGGCCACGACGAGCAGGTCAACGCGGTGGCCTTCGCCCCGGACGGGAAGACACTGGCGACGGCCGGCGACGACCGTACGGTCCGGCTCTGGGACGTGGAACAGCCGGACCGCGTACGTCCGTTGGGGGAGACGCCGGCCGGGCACGGCGGTGCGGTCAGGTCCGTGGCCTTCTCCCCGGACGGCAGGACACTCGCGACCGGCGGCGGCGACCACGCGGTCCGCCTGTGGGACGTGACCGACCCGGCCCGCGCCGAGCCGGCCGGCCAGGAACTCACCGGCCATCTCGACACCGTCACCTCCGTCGCGTTCAGCCCGGAGGGCGACACCCTCGCCTCCGCCGGCTACGACCTGACGGCCCGGGTGTGGACCCTGGACGCGGGCCGCGCGGCGGACCACGTCTGCGACCGCACGGGTGGTGTCCTCAGCCGCGCCGAGTGGGAGGACCACCTGCCGCAACTGCCCTACCGGGCACCGTGCGCGGGGCGCTGAAACCCCCGCGGGCGCTCAGGGGGTGGTGAACTCCAGCACGGCGCCGTCCTCGTTCTGCGCGACGACGGTCGCCTTCAGGTCGTCGCCGAACTTGGCCACACCGCCCTGGCCACCGAGGTTCATGATGGAGCTCGCCGTCATGAACGTGACGGATTCGTTCATCACGGAGACGTTCACGGTCAGCCCGTTCGCCGTGATTCTCACCGGCCGGGTCACCAGGATCTCGCACTCGCCGTCCGAGCACGCGCCGGTGTTCGTGCCGTCCTTGGCCCTGGGCAGCGGGCCGGTGGGGTCGGGCGCGGGCGAGGCCGTCTCCTCGGCCCCCTTGTCGGGCTTCCAGCCCGGGGTGCACTGCTTCGCGCGCTCGTACGCGGCCGCGAGCCGCGGATCCTTCTTCGCCGGCGCGGGCAGGTCCGGCTGGGGCGGTGTGAGTGACTGGACGAGCTTGTCGACGTCGGTGGCACTGCCCTCGGCGTCGTCGAAGGCCGCACTCGGGGACACGTCGTCGAGTGCGGCCACGACGCCGCTCACCTTCTTCAGCAGGGCGTCGAGCAGCCGGTCGGCGGCGGGCACGCCCGAGGGGCCGAGTTCCTTCAGCGCGCTTTCCGCGTCCTCCACGGCCAGCGGTGTCCGGGAGAGGTAGCTGGTGGCGAGGAGTTGGGCGGACGAACCGCCCTCGGCCGTGTTCCGGATCTCCTTCAGATCCGCCGCGCTGTCCCTCCGGACGTCCTCGAGCGTCGCCGTCGACTCGCACATGCCGCCGACCCACTCCACGAGTTCCTTGGACGGCGGCCGCACCGGCGTCGGCCGGGCCGACTCCTTGCCCGACGCGTCGGCCTTCTCCTCCGCCCCGCCCCCACAGCCACCGACGGCCATGCCAACGGCCAGTACCAGCCCGGCGGCCACTACGGTGACGCTCACTCTCCTGGACATGCGACGACCTCTCTCCGTGCGACGACCCTCTTCGCGGGCCGGACACCGGCACCGCGGGTCCAGCTCAGCGCGGCGCGGATTGTTCAGCCACACGGCCCCCGGCCGTGAACAACGTCCGGGAGGGGAGAAGTGTCAGAGCGCCAGGCGTCGGACAGCCTCAGCACGCTTTACCCCTTCTGTACCTTCCGGATGCCCACCGGCCATGCACGGTGATCAGACTTCCCGTCGCGCGCCGTGGTGACGCGCGACGAGGAGGGGATCAGATGAACCGTCTGGGAATCGCGACCGCGGCCGCCACGACCGCCACGGCTGTCGCCCTGTCCCTGGCCGCCACCGGACCGGCGGGCGCGACCGGTTCGACGGGCGCGACCGGTTCGACGGGTGCGGTCGGCGCGACTGGTGTGACCGCTGCGACCGGCGCCCACGCGCCGAAGCTCCGGAAGCTCCAGGCCCGCGACGACGCCTACACCGCGCACGCCGGCCGGACGCTGACCGTCGGCGGGCGGCACGGCGTACTGGCCGACGACACCGGCAGCCCTGCCACCCTCGTCGCGCACACGAAGACCGCCCACGGCACGCTCGCCCTCGGTCAGGACGGCTCCTTCCGCTACACACCCGACGCCGGCTACCACGGCACCGACACCTTCACCTACAGGATCAGCGACGCCGTACGGCTCTATCAGACCCGTCTGAAGCCCCTCGCCGTCATCGGCGGGGTGACGGTCACGGCCGGGGCGTACGGTTCGTCGCTGTACCCGGTGCCCGGCTCGAAGGACGAGTTCTACGGTCTCACCGACCGGGGCCCGAACGTCGACGCGCCGAACGGCGACAAGGTGCTGCCCCTGCCGGACTTCGATCCCGCGATCGGGGAGTTCCGGCTGAAGGGCACCAAGGCCGTACTGGAGCGGACGGTCCCGCTGCGCGCCGCCGACGGCACGCCGTACAACGGGTTCGTCAACTCCCAGGCCGGGACCGGCGAGAACCTCGTCGACCTGAACGGCACCGCGCTGCCGCACTCCCCGTACGGTTACGACTCCGAGGGCCTGGTGGCTCTGCGCGACGGGACCTTCTGGGTGTCGGACGAGTACGGGCCGTACATCACGCACTTCGGCCGCGACGGCCGGGCCATCGAGCGGCTGTCGCCCTTCGACGGCTCGCTCCCCGCCGAGTTGGCCGCCCGCGTGCCCAACAAGGGTATGGAAGGCCTGACCGTGACCCCCGACGGCCGCACACTCGTCGGCATCATGCAGTCCGCGCTCCAGCAGCCCGACCTGCCGGGCGGCGTCAAGGCCAAGAACGTCACCCCGCTGCGCATCGTCACCTACGACCTGCGCACCCACGCCACGCACGAGTACCTGTACCTGCTCGACGACCCGAAGGCGAACAGCGGCGCGGTCAGCGAGATCACCGCCCTGAGCAGCACCCGCTTCCTCGTCGACGAACGGGACGGCAACGTCGAACCGGGCGCCTACAAGAAGCTGTTCGCCATCGACCTCTCCGGCGCCACGGACGTCGGCCCGTCGTCCACGGTGCCGGGCGCCCCGTACGACGCGGCCAAGGGCGGACTGCTCGTCGGCCCGGGCCGGCAGACCATCGAGGCCTCCGTGGGCGACGGCAACACGGCGACCGCCACGGCCATCCTGAAGTCCGCGGGCATCACCCCCGTCGCCAAGAAGCTCCACCTCGACCTCGGCGCCCTGGTCAGCGGCCTCGACCCGACCGGCGGCTTCTTCGGCCACGACAAGGTCGAGGGCGTCGCCACGACGGACGGCGGCCGCACCGTCGTCGTCAGCAACGACAGCGACTTCGGCGTCGACGGCGTCTCCGGCTCGACCCCGGCCCCGCCCTACTCCCTGCACGCCAAGATCCTCCCGAACGGCACGCAGGACGACGGCGAGTACCTCGCCGTCGACACCACCCGCCTCCCGGCCGCGACCAGCACGGCGACTGTGACGATCACCGTGAGGTGACCGTCCGCACCCCACATCGCGAAAGGCGCGGCGCGGCGGCGGCCGCGGGGCCCGTGCCGAGCGGCCGAGCGGCGGGGCGGGCCCGCGGGGGCGGGGGCCGGGGGAGAG
>NZ_JBEYXP010000055.1:0-82090 GCF_040704615.1 Streptomyces sp. NPDC046862
ACTGACCTGCGCGGTCCCTCACCACACCGCACCGCCGCTTAGGCTCTGAGGCATGAGTCTGCGTCTGAGTTCAGGGGGCCGCCGACGGCGCTACCTTCTCAGCGGTTGGTCCACAGGTTCCACCGCCAGGGCCAGGTGCCATCGGCGCACTGGTAGGCGTCCCAGTGTCCGCGATCGATGCCCTGCTGACCGGCCGTCTGGCAACCGCTCAGGGTGAGGTACTTGCCCCGGTGCACGTTGAGGCCGTCGGCCGCCTGGACGGCGGTCACGTGCGAGGAGGCTGCGGCAGGCGCCGCGATTGCGGGCGCCGCTGCGCTCAGGCCGAGCCCCGTCACAGCGATCGCTGCGAGGGCGGAGAACATGGTGCGTACACGCATGGTGAAGCTTCCTTTCGGTAGGGGTTCCCAGTCGGCTCATGCGGCTTGTGCCGGCACGGCCATGGCCACCGGCCCGCTCACCCTCGGGGGTGATCCGCTCAGCCGGTACGCCGAGTTTGCGGTGGTAGATCCATCTTCGCCAACAGGTCCCGTTTGCTTCACCGATGTCGGGATCAATACATTCCTGACCTGCTGGGACATATCCGTCCCGGGACATGAAGCAGCCGACGGGACACGGCTGCGGCACCTGCAAGGAGACCCTTGTCGATGAGTGGCCAACGTCCAGAGCACGCAGAGGACGCAGCGGCAGCACGAAGGCTGGGAGAGTCGCTGCGGGGACTGCAGAGAAGCTCGGGCCGAACGCTTCGCGCCCTGGAAACCCAGGTCCGCGTCAGCGACTCGTCCCTCTCGCGCTACTTCCGCGGCGAAACCGTGCCTCCGTGGCCCGTCGTCCGGGACCTGTGCCGGGCGCTGGGAGCAGACCCCAGCGTGTACCGGGCTTTGTGGGAGGCCGCCGACCGCAGTCGGCCCGAGGAGCCAGCCCCTGCCGCCCCGCCGCCAAACCTCTCCCCCACCTGGCGGCGCCGTCTGCTCAAGCGCCTGTCCGGTCCATGGGGCTTCGCCGCGGCCGGCACCGCCATCGGCCTTACGGCCGGGCTGACGCTGTTCGGCCTCCAGCACTCACCCGCCGCGCCCCCTGCACAGGGCGTCACCGAAGCGAAGGACGCGAAGACCGGCTATGGCGATGCCGGCGTGCTCGTCCACAACGTCGAAGAGAAATGCCAGAAACCCCGCACGCACGAATGCGCGCTGCATCTGGCCTGGGACCCCTACCGTCCCTACACGACGCCCAACTCTGCCGACCGTGTCTGGCACCAAGACCTGCTGCACGCGCGTTGCCGGATCGCCGACGGCGTCACCGTCACCGACGAGGAAGAGAAACACAGCAGCATCTGGATCCAGGTCGCACGGAAAGGGCAGCACCTGTGGCTCCCGGGGATCCGCGTCGATCCCGACAGGCTGGTCCAGTTGAGCACCGTACTGCCCAGGTGCCCGACATAACGGAGCAGCGTCCCGGGTCGCCCGTCGGCAACTGACGAGGCGTTCACGAACCGGGCCTCGCAGTGGGAAACGGTCGCGGCCGCGCTCACCGTGCGGCTGGAGCTCGTGAGCGCCGCCGTCTCGTTGGCTTGCAGCCTCATCTGCCAGAGACGCCTCATGAAGACCGGATCATGATCGCGTCACGAGCTCATAAAAAGGCTTTGAGCGAGGCGGCGCCCCGCTGCTACTTTCGTGGCGGACCGTGAAGTCGTCGTATGGAGGTGAGCCCCGTGAACACAGTTACCCATGGGTGCTCCCTCAACCCGTCACGGTCCGGCGGCTGACGTTCGGTGTCGCCAGGAGCGCCTGAGATCGAGGCACTCCTGGAAGGAGACTCCGATGAACACGAAGCCTTTCACATCTGGCCTGAGCGAGAACGCGGTGATGATCACGCGCGTCGCGGACAGGCAATGGCACGCACTGGATGACGACCTGGTGGTCGGCCGCGGGCATGCGGAGCACCGGCCCGACGGACGCTTGTTCGTCAGCATCGACGCCTGGCACGACGCCACCTTCGACCGGCTCGCCGAGGCGATGCTGGCGGAACTGCCGGCGCCGCTGTACACGGTGGTCGACGAAGCCGACGTCGAGCTGACGGCCGGCTGGCGGCGGGCCGGTTTCACGATCCGGCGCCGCGAGTGGGAGTACGTCGTGCCGACCGACCCGCAGGTCACAGGGCTCGAAGCAGCCCTGCCGCCTTCGGGCGTGACGATCGTGCCCGCCGGTCAGGCGGACGAGAGTCTGCTGCGGGCGGTGGACCGCGCGATCCGTGACGAAGTCGAGGCGAGTGTCGGGTGGCAGTCGATGCCCGCGGAGGTGATTCCCCGACCCGACGGCGACACCATCGTCGACCCGTCGAAGTACGCGGTGGCCGCGGCGCCGGACCGCTACCTGGGTCTGATCAGGGTGGTGACGGTGGTCCGTCCGCGCATCGGGCTGCTCGTGGTCCGGGCCCGCGAGCAGCGCCGCGGCATCGCTCGGGCGCTGCTGGCCCACGCACTGGGGACGCTGCACCGCTCCGGGTTCGCCGCGGCCTGGACGGAAGTCCACGAGTCCAACCAGGCGGCCTCGGCGCTGTTCGAGGGCATCGGCGCCCGGCCGATGAGCAGCAACCTGGAGCTGGTGCGATGACGAGGAACAAGAACGTCATCGAAGTCGAGGGCAAGGTCGTCGAGTGCCTGCGCAGCGCCATGTTCACCGTGGAGCTCGAGAACGGCCACCAGGTGCTCGCGCACATCAGCGGGAAGATCCGCAAGAACTACATCAAGATCATGCTGGAAGACCGGGTGCTGGTGGAGCTCCCGCCGTACGATCTGACGCGCGGCCGGATCGTGTTCCGGTACCGGAACTAGCGGCGATCGCCACCTTCCGCGGTAGCTGATCCTGGGGCCCCGGTCACGGCGTTTCCGTGACCGGGGCCCCGACGATGGCTCGCCCGGCCGCGGCGACCACCGCTCCAGCCGCCGCCAACAGGTCTGAGCCGAGCCGAACCCGAGCTCCAGGGGCAGCAGTTGCCAGGCGGTGTGGGTCGTTGGTTGATCGGGGAGTTCCACCTCAACTACACGTCCTCCCACGAGACCCGCCCGGGAGGCTCAGCCGCTGGAGTAGCCGCTGACGTGCAGGAGCCGGAAACCCTGGGCGATGAGGTCGTTGAAGGTCTGCTGGTACTGGCTCGCCGTCAGACCGTGACGGGCCTCAAAGGACGGACCGGGGCGCTGTTCGAAGATGGCGGTGAACCGATCACCACCACCAGCGCTCAAGTAACCGTTGACGTCCACAGGCCGGAAGCCCTGAGCAACGAGATCGTTGAACGTCTGCTGGTACTGGCTCGCCGTCAGACCGTGACGGGCCTGGAAGGCTGGCCCCTGGCGTTGCTCGAAGATCGCCGCGAACAGATCGACACCGCCGCTGGAGTAGCCGCTGACGTGCAGAGGCCGGAAACCCTGAGAGACGAGGTCGTTGAAGGTCTGCTGGTACTGGCTCGCCGTCAGACCGTGACGGGCCTCAAAGGACGGACCGGGGCGCTGTTCGAAGATGGCGGTGAACCGATCACCACCACCAGCGCTCAAGTAACCGTTGACGTCCACAGGCCGGAAGCCCTGAGCAACGAGATCGTTGAACGTCTGCTGGTACTGGCTCGCCGTCAGACCGTGACGGGCCTGGAAGGCTGGCCCCTGGCGTTGCTCGAAGATCGCCGCGAACAGATCGATGCCACCGCTGGAGTAGCCGCTGACGTTCACGGGCCGGAAGCCCTGGGAGACGAGGTCGTTGAACCTCTGCTGGTACTGCCCGGACGTCAGACCGTGCATTGCATGGAACGAGGGCCCCGGGGATTGCTCCCAGATCGCGGCGAAGCGCTGCGTATCGATCGCCGCCTCGAGAGCGCCCGCCACCGTGGCGCCGGCGGCGCGTTCCTCTTCACTGATTTCACGGAGGTCGTCGCGTATCTCGAAGGTCACGTTTGAGGCGTCACCGCCGTCCTGGCCCTGCAGCACGGTGGACCCGAGCTTGGTTTCCACCACGGCCGCGGGGGCGGCGTCACCGTTCCGGGAGTCCGGATCGGCGGAGGACTTGCCCCAGCGAACGCGTACTTCACCCGCGGGTACGCCGTCGGGGTCCTCCAGCAGGTAGTCGACCTGCCCTCCCGCACTGGTGGCGAGTTCGTCAGTCTGGAACTCCCACTCCCCCCTGTCGCTGATGAGTTCCGGCGGACTCGAGGTCCACTCACTGCGATCGAGGCGCATGGCGGTGCGCCTGAGCTTCAGGTTCCGGCGGGCTGACCCTCTGGTCAGCGTGGCGTGGTTGTTGAGCGTGACATGCATCGATTTGGTGGCCATCGTGACCTCCATCCAGCGAATTGTCAGAAAAGTTCCAGCATTTCCACGCTACGCGTCGGTGCAGGCCCATGCACGGCGGCACCAAGCGTGCTCACTCAAACACGCTGTGCAGTCATCGCCCTGGGCCCCTGGGTGTGCCAGACAGTGGATTGCAGGAGTGCGGCCCGGCCACTAATTGATCATGTGGAACTTCGGGTGCTGTAACCAGGTGGCGAGGAACTCGCTGTCGGCCACATGGGTTTCGTTGGGTAGCTCCCAGACCTTGCCTGGCAGGCCGGCCACCAGCCGGCGACTCTCGGCCAGTCGGTGCTCCTCTTCATCCGGCGGGAGTTGATGAATCGAGTAGCGATAGCCGAGCAGCCCCCCGAAGTCGATCAACGTGTCGAAGCGGCGGCTGAGAGCAAGCATCAGGTAGCCCAGGAGAAGGTGACTGCTCCTACCGCGCGTACCAGCAGTCCAGACAAGTTCCTGCACCGGTCGGCGCTCGAAGTCCGCGAACAACTCGTCCGGTTCCTCCGGCACGTGGTTCTCGCGGCACAGCGTCAACGGACCGCAGCGAGAAGTGTCGATCTCTGGGGCCCCGAGAGCACAACCGTCCTGGACCCATCCGCATAGCGCGCCGTCACGCTCGACCTGCACCGGATGGCAGAACGTCTCCATCCAGGGCCGAAGCTCGCGGACGACATCGTCATGGTCCCGTTTTTCAAACAACCACAAACTGGCTGCAGGCCCCGCCACGTCTTCCTCCACGCTCACTTGTATCCGGGCTCGGTGGCCGGCCTCCACTCCCCGTTACCGCGGAGACGACGCCGAGCTGGCGCAGTGCC
Organism: Streptomyces sp. NPDC046862; assembly: GCF_040704615.1. NCBI lineage: Bacteria > Bacillati > Actinomycetota > Actinomycetes > Kitasatosporales > Streptomycetaceae > Streptomyces > Streptomyces sp. NPDC046862. The sequence goes on from NZ_JBEYXP010000055.1 coordinate 5,143, forward strand.
CCGGCGACGCGGTCGACCAGATACGGCCCGTTGCCGATCAGTATGAACTCCGAGTTCTGCCAGGTGACCTGTGACCGGCCGCAGCACCTGCCACCAGAGGCGAGGCCCGGGAAGCAAGGCCTGATCCCGCTCACCCCCTACTGCGCGGCCGCGACTGCGTCGGCGATTCCAGCGGCCGTCCAACTCCACGCCAGGAGTCAGCACGCCGGGGACTCAGCTCAGCCAGTGAGTGATCGAACGGACCAGCTCCGCGATGGCCCCCAGGCAACGGAGGTGGTCGAAGGCCGGGCGGAGCGCTGCCAGGCCGCTCCTGGCGCTCTGGGTCGCCGTGCTCTTGCGCACGCCGTACGAAGCCGCCGCCTCACGCAGGCCGGGCGGAAGGTGGTTGAGCATCCCGCGGGAGTAGTTCCGCAGTCGCTGGCCGTACAGCAGAGGGAACCGGCCGAACGGCTCACGCTACTTCCCCCAAGCAGTCCGGCGCCTGGTCCTCGTTCACATTCTTACTGAACAGCGCCCTGAACCAGCGGGAGTGACCTGGCCGTCAGCCGGGAGCCTGACCCTGGCTCGATTCTGCTTCCTTCACCGTCGGATCCGGGTCGCGCATTTCTGGATAGAGGGTCCAGACAAGGGTGAGCAGTGCCAGTGCGGCGAGCAGCATGAGCAGCACCGTGGTGGACAGGAGTTGCTCGGCGAGGGCCAGGTGTACGGCGCGGCGAAGCCGAGATAGGCGATGGCTTGGAAGACGGCGGTCAGCAGCCCCAGGTTCTGCGTGCTCGCCATCCGCTGGACCTCCATCAGGCCGCACACCAGACAGCATCCGTACCCCGCGCCGAGCACTACGGACGCGAGTGCGATCAGCCACCATCGCTCGCTCGCGGCGGCCCCTGCGCCGAGCACGAGTCCGCCCGCGACGATACCCAGAGCGGTGACGAGCAGCTGGGGCCGGCCCGGGCGGCTGACGCGGCGCGCCAATGGCTGGACCAGGATGCCGGCGCACATCGTCGCCGTGGTCACCAGGGCCCCGAACAGCAGAGCATGGCCGTCGAGTTGGTCTCGTACCAGGCCGGGCAGGTAGGCCAGGGCGATGGAGGACGCCCCGAAGGCCCAGGGGGCCAGCGGCGTGACGATGCGCCGGAAACGATGCCCGTTCGCCGGGGACAGGTTCAATCGGGACCACAGCACGGTTGACTTGTTCACCCGGTGGGTCTCCGGGGTGTGCAGCACGAACGGCACTGCCGCCAGGGTCAGCACCACGTGGGGTACGCAGGCGGTGACGACCGGGTTCGGTGCCGTCTGCGCCACCAGGCCTGCTACCAGTGGGCCCAGGGCGAAACCTGCGGTCATGCCGATCGTCGCGCGCCGGGCACCGGCGTGGGCGTCCTGGCCCACGTCGCCGGCCGTGAGCTCCTTGATCCACGCGGTACCGGAGCTGAAGGCGGCGCCGCTGGCCGCACCGGCGACCAGGCGCCCGACGAACAGCCAGGCCACCCCCGATCCGGCCGGCATGAGCAGCATGCTGGCCAGGGCGGAGACGAACAGGGCGGGCACCAGCATCCGTCGTCTGCCGTAGCGGTCGGAGAGCGGGCCGCCGAGGAACAGACCGGGAATCAGGCCGATCGCGTAGAGCGCGTAGGTGGCCTGCACTGTGGTCGCGGGGACGTTCAGCTCGGAGCGGTACATCAGCAGCAGCGGCGCGAAGTGGTTGGCTCCCCATCCGACAGCCGCGACCCCTACGGCGACCGTCAGCCAGGCGCGGCTACGAGCGCCCGACCGCGGCAAGGACCTTGCGAGGCGTCCCGGCCCGGCCCGTGATGATTGATCGGTCATGAACCGATGCTCATGGTCGGCGTCCAGCTCCGCCATGGGCAGGAATGACACCACTCGTACAATTTGGGCCATGACTGCCGTCGCCCTCGCCGTCACGGACGGCATGCCCCTGTTCGAGCTGTCCATCCCCTGCACGATCTTCGGGCCCGGTAACCCGGAGGCAGTCGCGGCAGGATACGAACTGACCGTCTGCGCGCCCCCAGGCACGCAGGTCGGCGGCTGGCTGCGCGCCGAGACCGCGTACGGCCTGGAACACCTGGCCACGGCGGACACGGTGATCATCCCGGCCTGTGACGACGCCATGCACCGCCCGCCCGAGGACCTGGTGACGGCCGTGGGCGAGGCCCACGAGCGTGGCGCCCGGATCGCCTCCATCTGCACGGGGGCGTTCGTCCTTGCCGCCGCGGGACTGCTCGACGGGCGGCGCGCGACAACGCACTGGATGTACGCCACGAAACTGGCCGAGCAGTACCCGCACACCGAGGTGGACCCCGGTGTGCTCTACATCGACGACGGCGACGTGCTCACCGCGGCGGGGCAGGCCGCCGGGATCGACCTGTGCCTCCACATGGTCCGCGTCGACCACGGCGCCGCCCTGGCCAACGCAATGGCACGGCGCCTGGTGGTCGCGCCCCACCGCGCGGGCGGGCAGGCACAGTTCATCGCCGCCCCCGTGTCCCAGGCCGTCCCGCGTGGCCAGGGCCACGACGGCAACGACCTGTCCGGCCTGCTTCACTGGGCCCTGGAGCGACTCGGTGAGCCGCTCACCGTCACCGACCTGGCGCGCCAGGCCCATATGAGCCCTCGCCACTTCAGCCGCCAGTTCCTCGCCGCCACCGGCACCAGCCCGCTGCAGTGGCTGCTCACCCAACGCATCCACCACGCCCGGGAATTGCTCGAGACGACCGACCACAGCATCGAGCACATCGCCGAAGCCGTCGGCATGGGCACCGCGACGACGCTGCGCCGCCACTTCCACCGCGCCGTGGGCGTCTCCCCCACGACCTACCGGCGCACCTTCGCCAAGGAGCGGCAGTGGGACGCGGCCGTCACGCAGAACGGCAAGTGACCGCCCAGTTCCTCGCCGAGTACCGCGACGGCACGTTGGATCGCTGGGCGCTCCCCCTTGCCCCTGGCGTCACCGCGACCCGGCCGGGCTGTGCGTCGCACCAAAGGCGTTCTTGAGGCGCCACCCTGCCGACGGCCTCGTTCTCACGCCCTTGTCAGCCCCAGCGCCGCCTGCCTGGAAGAGTGCTCCTTCAGCCTCCGCCGAACACGTCAGGGAACACCGTGCCTCGGTGATCATTGCATGCGGTTCGCGGACCTTCACCAGCAACCGGCCACGCCTGCTGGACCTGGAGCGCGAGGCTGACCAGCGTCATCAACACGTCAACGTCCGCCACGACGTCAAGACGCAGCGTCACCCAGGGTGAACCGGGCACCAGCCGGACCGAACCGGCACCCGTGAGGTGCTCCTCGAACTTCCGTATGGCCCGCGCCGTGAGGCGCAGGTCAAGAACCCGGTCGGAATGGAAGTGGGCGATCTCGCCATGGGCTGAGCCCAGCGCCCGACCTATGCCACAGCTCGGCTCCACCTCGGTGAGATCGGGCCAAGCCGCCAGTTGCGCGAAGGCGCTCGCGGCCAACGTCATGCGCCCATCATGGCCAGCTCACCCCACAGACACCAGAGGGGGAGGTACCCGTAACCGATCCGCAGCGCATGCATGCCCGTGCGGCCTTGTAGCGTCCACCGACAACGCAGGCGTGCCCAGGTTGATGCCGGCATGCCTCCGTTGGCGGGGCGTGCCCGGGTCAGGCCCGGGAGCCGGAGAGCCAGCCGCCAGCCTTTGGGACGGCCTGCGCAGCCTCCGCCCCGTACGCGTTCCATCGCGGAGGTCTCGGGACGCCTTCGGCATGAGCCAGTCCTCGGTGTCGCACTCCCGCCCGGCTGTACGATGCCCTGCACCTGGCGACCGATGCGTTGTCGTGCGCATCGGCACTTTCAGGGTGCCGCCGAGGGCCGTGCGGGTCCGGACTCTGCTGTGAAGGCGGCCTGCCCACCGTTGCTGTCCGTGCGCCGGCTCTGTTCGCGCGTCCGCCGGCTCGTCACAGGCCGGGCCAGGGGCCGCGGTCTGCTGGGAGGGTCTGTTCCGCCCAGATGACCTTTCCTTCGCGGGTGTGTCTGGTGCCCCAGTGGCTGGCGAGCCGGGCGACCAGGAGCAGCCCGCGGCCTCCTTCGTCGAAGGTGCGGGCGCGGCGCATGTGGGGGGCGGTGCTGCTGGCGTCGAAGACCTCGCAGGTCAGGGTTGTCTGGTTGATCATGCGTAGCTGGATGGGGGGCTTGCCGTACCGGATGGCGTTCGTCACCAGTTCGCTGACGAGGAGTTCTGTGGTGAACGCCGCGTCCTCGAGGCCCCAGCCGGCCAGTTGGTCACACGCGTGGGCACGGGCGTCGGCGACGATCGCTGGATCGGAGGGGAGGTCCCAGGTGGCGACGTGGTCGGCCTTGAGGACTCGGGTCCGCGCCAGGAGAAGGGCGATGTCGTCGGTGGGGCGGCTGGTCAGCCGTGTGGCCAGGAGGAGGTCGCAGGTGTCCTCCAGCGACGCCGGTGCACGGGCGAGGACGTCGCGCAGCAGAGCGATTGCGGTGTCTGCGTCACGTGCACGGTCTTCGATGAGGCCATCGGTGTACAGGGCCAGGATGCTGCCTTCCGGCAGTTCGATCTGGGTGGTCTCGAAGGGAAGCCCGCCCAGGCCCAGGGGCGGGCCGATGGGGAGTTCGGGGACGTCGACTTCTCGTGAAGGCGGCGCGCTGTCCGGGGTCAAGGGGGTCGCCACGGCCGGCACGACGTGGCCTGCGCTGGACAGGGCGCACAGGCGGGAGACCGGGTCGTAGACGGCGTAGAGGCAGGTGGCACTGATCTCGTCCGTGTCCGGTTCCTGCTCGCTTTGGAGGCGGATGACCACGTCGTCCAGGTGGGTGAGCAGTTCGTCGGGTGGCAGGTCGATGTCCGTGAGGGTGCGCACGGCCGTGCGCAGTCGGCCCATGGTGGCGGCGGCCTGGAGTCCGCGGCCGATCACGTCGCCCACGACGAGGGCGACCCGGGCTCCGGACAGCGGTATCACGTCGTACCAGTCCCCGCCCACGCCTTCGTGAGCTCCGCTGGGCAGGTAGCGGGAGGCTGTCTCGGCGGCGGGGTGTTCGGGCACGTGGTGTGGCAGCAAACTGCGTTGCAGGGTGAGCGCGGTGGACCGCTGGTGGGTGTAGCGACGAGCGTTGTCGATGTACACGGCTGCTCGGGACGCGATCTCCTGGGCCAGGAACAGGTCGTCGTCGGTGTAGGGCTCCGGGGTGCGGTGACGGACGAACTGTACGAGCCCAAGAGTGACGCCACGGGCCCACAGCGGCACCATGAGCACGCAGTGGAAGCCGTGCGCGCTCAGGGCGCGTGCGTACTCGGGGTTCCCGGTCATCCATGCCGGGACATGGAGGGCTGGGAAGTCGAGCCGCAAGGGTTTTCCGGTCGCCAGCGTGCGAGCCGGCTCCGAGTCCGGCGGGTAGGTGTGCGTCTCATCCGCTCCGAGGACTGAGTCCGGGCAGCCCTCCAGCACGGACTGCTGCGCGATCCGGCGCAGCGTCTGAGCACTTGGCGCTGAATCCGTGCCCTCGCCACCTTCGCCCTGGAGTACGGAGTCGAGCAGATCGATGGTCACGAGGTCGGCGAAAATAGTCGATGCCGACATTTGCCAGTTCCTGGCTCGTGCGGGTGACGTCAAGGCTGGCTCCGATACGCACAGTGGCCTCATCGATCACAGACTGTCGCTACTGCAGCAGGCGCTGCCGCTCCTCTTGGTACGCGGCAACAACCTGTTTCGCGATGCGATCGTTGAACTCGAACCCCATCACGCTCACTTTGACCGCCGCCGCGCTGATCAGCTCGGGATCCTTCGCGCCCCGTACCACCCCTTCGAGCGTCCACTGGAGGATGCCGGCGAGACCAAGTCGATAGCCGTGCAGCAGCTCACTCATCTGCCCACCACGCTGAGCGAACCGACGCGCGCGCTCGACGGCGACGGGCGGCGCCCCGACACCGGTCACGTCGAGGCCGCGCTCGAGGATGTCCAGCCAGCGGGTGACGTGTTCGGAAAGGAGGAACGCCACAGAGGCGGTGTCCTCTCCCTCCCACAGCGCGGGAACCTCCATGCGGAAGCGCTCGACCAACACGTCGACCAGCTTCTCCTCCCGGGGCCTGAGGCCGCGAGCGGCGCTGGACAGGCAGGCATCGGCGTTGGTCGCCACACATAAAATGTAAGGCCGACCGGGTGAGCGTGCACTCCTCCCCACACGGCGCCGCGACACCCCCTCGTGAGGCCCTGGCCGGTGGAGCCGAAGGTGACGGTGGTGTCCAGGCCGGTCCACTCGCCCACTGGCGTTCGCCGTGTCCACCAGGGCGTGGTGGGACGAGAGCGGGGAGCGGTGTTCGTCGATGCGCTCGTAGTGGCTGTCGGATACGGAGATGCCGTGGGTCGACGGACGGCTCTCCTCGTGCCGTTCAGAAGGCGTTGAGCAGGACGACGTAGACGCCGGTGCCGATGCCGATGCCGATGCCGATGCTGATGCTGATGCTGAGGATGGTGCGTCGACCGAAGGCCAGGTGGACGCCGACGGTGACGGCGGTGGCGAGCAGTGCGTACGAGGCTCCGTGCCGGTCGGCGGTGATGGTGCCGTGGAGAGCACTCACCGCCAGGATGGCGAGGATGCCCACCGGCATCCACACCGACAGTTGTCCCACGATCGCCGAGTCCCGCAGTCGGCCGAGCACCGCGAACGGAACGGCGCGCAGGGCGAGCGTGATGGTGAAGACGATCGCCAGGACGGCGGCGAGCGGAGTGACGGTTGCCATCCTGCCCACCAGCAGCAGCTCCGGAGAACCGGCGAACGCGGCCAGGGACAGAGCTGGGGTCAGCCACCACGGCAGACCGGCTTGGAGGATCAGCAGGCCGAGCGCGATGCCCAGGGGGAAGATGCCCAAGCCCGCCGAGAAGGAGTCGCGGACACCTTGGGCCATCCGCATCCGGCGGTCCGCCGGCGCAGGAGCAGCCGAGCGGGTGAGTGCCTCTCGTTGCATGGGTCCATCGTCCCGCGGAAACCGTGACATGTGGTTGCGAATATTGCTGCCACTGACCCCATCTGTGCAATATTCGCATTGCGTTAGCGACCTATGAGGCAATTATTGCCGAGTGTTCCGGCGTTGGCCGGTGGGGAGCAGGAGGGTGGCGAGGAGGGCGACTAGCAGCGTGCCGGCGCAGATCCAGAAGTTGGCGGTGAAGCCGGCCTCGGTGGGCAGGTCCTGGGCGGTGCTGGTCGCCGAGAGGATCGTGGCGAGCACGGCGGTGCCAATGCTGCCGCCGATGGTGCGGGCGAGGGTGTTGATGCTGGTGGCCACGCTGGTCTGGGACGGTGGGACGGCGGCGAGAATGGCGTTGGTCATGGCTGAGGATGCCAGGCCGATGCCGGTGCCGATCAGTGTGACCGCGGTCAGGATGTGCCACGCCGCTTCGTGGGCGAGGGCCAGCAGGACGAAGGAGGCCGCGGCCATGAGGATGCCCAGTATCAGCGGGAGTTTGGCGCCGAAGGAGCGGTCCAGGGCGCCGGACAGTGGCGCGAAGACGACCATCGCGACGGTTGAGGGAAGCTGATACAGGCCGGCTTCGCTGACGGACTTGCCGAGACCGTAGCCGGTCGAGGCGGGGAGCTGGAGCAGGAGGGGCACGAGCAGGAACGTGCCGAACGTGACGACCCCGAACGCGACGCTGGTGATGTTGGTCGTCCACACACCCCGGGCGCCGAGCATGCGGATGTCCACCAGGGGCGCGCGCACGCGCAGTTCGACCGCCACCCACGCGCCGAGCGCGACGGCCGACCCGCCGATCAAGCCGAGTGTGGTGCCGCTGCTCCAGCCCCAGCCTCCGCCTTTGTTGAACGCGAGCAGCAGGCACACCAGGCCGGCGGACAACAGCAGCGCACCGGGCACGTCGATGCGGCCGGGAGCGCCTGCGGAGGATTCCGGGATGCCGAACGCTGCGCCCGCGGCGGCGAGGACGATCATGATCAGGGCGAACCAGAACAGCCAGTGCCAGGACAGATACTCGATGATCGGTCCGGCCAGCACCGTCCCGAGAGCGCCGCCGGCCCCGAGCAATGTGGACAGCAGGGCGACGGCGACGCCGACCCGTTCGCGCGGCAGCTCCTCGCGGACGATGCCGTACGCCAGCGGCAGGATCGCGCCGCCGGCTCCTTGCAGGACGCGGCCGATCACCAGGACGACCAGGTTCTCGGCCAGAGCGGCGACCAGGGCGCCGGTGGCGAGCACGCCCAGGACGATGAGCAGCACCCGTCGTCGGCCGAACATGTCCCCGAGCCGGCCCGCGAGTGGAGTCGTGACAGCGGCGGCCAGCAGGTAGGCGGTCACGAGCCAGCTGACGTCCGTCGCCGGGGTCCTCAGGTCGTCGGCGATGGTCGGCAGGGCCGGGGCGATGAGCGACTGCAGCATCGCGAACACCACCCCGGCCAGCGCAAGGAAGCCGAGTACGAGTGCGGGCTTCTTGTGCCGGGGTGCCCGGGTGAGCGTCATGTCTGGTTCGTCCTGGCGCGTTGAGCCGCCGCGCGATCGCGTCACCAGGTGACGGGGAGTTCGTGCACGCCGTAGGCGGACATGTCGTGCCGGAACGTGACGTCCTCGAAGGGAATCGCCAGCCGGAGGCCGGGAATCCCGCGGAACAGGGCAGGCAACGCGATCTGCAGTTCCGCGCGTGCCAGTTGCTGCCCGAGGCACTGGTGGGCGCCGTTCCCGAACGCCAGGTGTCCACGGGTTTCGCGGGTGATGTCGAGGACGTCGGGGTGGTCGAGGAAGGACGGGTCCCGGTTGGCCGCCGACAGGCTGATGGTCAGGAGATCACCGGCGCGGACCTGTTGACCGCCGATGATGAGGTCCTCGGTAGCAACGCGGTTGATCTTGTCCTGAGCGATGGTCAGGTAGCGCAGCAGTTCCTCGACGGCCTTCGCGGCCACGGCCGGGTCGTCGGTGTCCCGGATGCGGGCGGCCTGCTCGGGGTTGCGCAGCAGGGTCAGCGTGGACAGGGCGATCATGTTGGCGGTGGTCTCGTGCCCGGCGAACAGCAGGATCATGCTGTTCATGGCGACGTCCTCACGGCTGAGTTCACCGGTGGCGACGCGGTCGGTGAGCAGGCGGCTGATGAGATCGTCGCCGGGCTCCCGCTCCTTGCGTGCCACCAGATCGAGCACGTAGCCGAAGAGCGCCGAGCGTGCGGCGGTCTTCTCGTCCAGGGGGGTGGTGAGGGAGATCAGGGTGTTGCTGTGCTTCTGGAAGAACTCGTGGTCGGTGTAGGGGACGCCGAGCAGGAGCGAGATCACCAGGGAGGGGACGGGCAGCGCGTAGGCGCGGACGAGGTCCGCAGGTGCCCCGGTGGTGATCATCTCGTCGAGGAAGCCACCTACCAGTTCCTCGATGTGCGGGCGCATCGCCGCGACTCGTTTGACGGTGAAGTCGCCGGTGAGCATGCGCCGGATCCTGGCGTGGTCGGGGCCGTCCATCCGAGGGAACGCCGGCGGCAGGTGCCGCGAATCCGTACGGAGTTCTGGGTACAGGCGGGCGTCGGCGGTGATCCGAGGATCGGCGAGCGCCGCCCGTGCGTCCTCGTACCGGGTCACCACCCAGGCCGTAGCGCCGTTCGACAGCGTGACCCGCTGCAGTCCCTCCGCCTGGCGCCAGCCCGCGTACTCCTCGGGCGGGTCGAACGGGCAGCGCTGGGAGCGCAGTCCCGGAAAGACGGGCAGGTCGGTCTGGTCCGCTGTGATGTTCATGAGAAGACGTCCTCTCCATGGAACGGGGGGCATGGAACCGGCCTTGACGAATTCCTCGTCCGGGTCCGGCGTTTCCTGATGGCCTCAGCAGTGATCGAACGATCAAGGCCGTACATCTCGCGAAGGGCGTGCCGAGCAGTGCTCATGGTCCTGGCCGGTGCGGTTGCGCAACGACGGCCCACACGAGGAACGCGATGCCTGCTCCGTGACGACCTACGACTGGGCCGCGACTACCCGCAACAGCTGTGCGATTTCCTCGCTGGGCCCCGCGGGGACGGTGTAGCCGGTCTCGTCGCGGATCTCGGCCAGGTGGTCACGGACGTCCTCCAGCGACAGTCTCGGGCTGTGGTAGCCCCGTGTTCTGCCGGTGAAGAACCGGGCGACCTGCCCGGCGCCTGCGGTGTAGATCTCGCCGGTGACGGGGCAGTCCTCGTGCGCGAGGAAGGCCACGACGGGAGAGACCAGAGCGGGGTCGAGCTTTTCGACGATGGCGTCCACCATGGCCACGGCGGCGGGATCGCGTCGGCGGCCTTCGGAGGTGTCGCCCAGGTGCTGGGTGAGCATGCGGGTGGCGGCGATGGGGGCGATGGCGTTGACCTTGATGCCGTGCTCGGCGCCCTCCACGGCGAGGACACGGGTGAAGCCTGCTACGCCCGCCTTCGCCGTGCCGTAGTTGCTCTTGCGCGGGCTGCCGAGCAGGCCGGCGGCCGAGGTGGTGTTCACGATGCGGCCGTGACCCTGGCCTCTCATGACCTGCCACGCCGGACGGGTCACATGGAACAGGGCATGGACGTGCACGTTGAGGACCGGGTCGAGCAACTCCGGAGTCATGTTCTCGAACAGTGCGTCGCGCAGGGTGCCCGCGTTGTTGACGAGGATGTCGACGCGGCCGAAGGCGTCGAGTCCGGTGCGGACGATCGCCTCGCCGCCGTCCGGCGTCGCGACGCTGTTGGTGTCCGCGACGGCGTCGCCACCGTGGTCGCGGATCTCCTGGGCGACGGTCTCGGCCCGACCGGCGTCCAGCCCGTCACCGGCCACCGAGCCACCGATGTCGTTGACCACCACCTTGGCGCCCCGCGCCGCGAGCAGCAATGCGTGCTCCCGACCGAGCCCGCCACCCGCACCGGTGACGATCGCCACCCTGCCGTCGAACCGGAGGTCGGTCATGATCTTCCTCTTCTCGTCGCTCACCAGGTGACGGGCAGTTCGTGCACGCCGTAGATGCTCATGTCGTTCCTGAACCGGATCTCCTCGATCGGCACCGCGAGCCGCAGTCCGGGGAGTCGGCGCAGCAGCGTGGGCAGAGCGATCTCGAGTTCGGCGCGGGCGAGGGTCTGGCCGATGCACTGGTGCACGCCGTATCCGAAGGCGAGGTGCCCGCGCGCTGGCCGGTCGAGGTCGAGCACCTCGGGCTCGGCAGTGAAGGTGGAGTCCCAGTTCCCTGCGGGCAGGTTCATGATCAGGCCCTCGCCTGCCTTGACGAGCGTGCCGCCGATCTCGACGTCCTCCTTGGCGATGCGGGCGATCAGACTGTGCACGATGGTGAGGTAGCGCAGGAGCTCCTCGACGGCGTTCGCGATCACGGCCGGATCGTCCGCGTCCCGGAGCCTGGCGGCCGCGTCCGGGTTCTCCAGCAGTGCCGCCGTGCCGAGGGCGATCATGTTGGCGGTCGTCTCGTGGCCTGCGTTGAGCAGAATCTGACCGTTCATCGCCGCCGTCTCGCGGCGCAGCTCGCCGGTCTGGACGTGCTCGCGGATCACCCGGCTCATCAGATCGTCACCGGGCTCGCGTTCCTTGCGCGCCACCAACTCCATCATGTAGCCGAAGAACTCCCGGGAAGCCCTGGCCTTCTCCTCGGGCGGGGTGTTCATGTTCATCAGAGTGGAGGTGATGGTCTGGAAGAAGTCGTGGTCGGTGTAGGGGACGCCGAGCAGCAGGGAGATCACCAGAGACGGAATCGGCAGGGCGTAGTCCTGGACCAGGTCGCCCGGCTGCCCTTTGGAGATCATCCTGTCGATGAAGTCGTTCGCCATCTCCTCGATCCGCGGGCGCATCGCGTTGACCCGCTTGACCGTGAAGTCCTTGGTGAGCATGCGGCGCAGCCGGGCGTGTTCCGGGTCGTCCATGCGAGGGAAGGTCTCCGGCGCGTTCGGGCCGCCGTGGTTCGCGTGCCCCTGCAACACACCGAGAACTTCGGCGCTGATGGCCGGGTGGGTCATGGCGGTCCTGATGTCCTCGTACCGGCTGACGGCCCAGACCGTGTGGCCGTTCCAGTGCACTCGCCGCAGGCCCTTCTCCTCCCGCCATCGCGTGTACTCGGCGGGCGGATTGAAGGGGCAGCGCGCGGTGCGTTCGCCGGGGAAGGCCGGCAGATCGGTGGTGGTCACGGAGATTCCTCCTGTCAGGCGGCGGTGGTCAGTGCGGTGGTCCAGGGGGCCCGGGCCGCGATGAGGGCCCGCCAGGCGCGCAGGGCTTTGGGGGATGCGTCGGCTGCGAGCACCCCGACGAGGCGGTCCGCCTTGCGGTAGGCGACGAGGAGTCGGTCGCTGTCGAGGACGGCTGCCTCGTCGTGGTCACGGAGGTGGCCGTAGGCCTGGAACCTGGTGCCGTACTGGTCGGACCAGAAGTAGGGCACCGGTGCGAACGGCCTGCGTGCCCCGAGGATGTTGCCGGCGACGGCCATGCCCTGCTCGGCCGCGTTGGTGCGGTGCTCGACGCGCATGTCCGTGTCGAACAGCGGGTTGTACCAGCGGGCCACGTCACCGACCCCGTACACGTCCTCCCCGGCGGCGCTGTACTCGTCGCACACGACTCCGTCGTGGACGGGCAGGCCGCTGCCGGCCAGCCACTCGGTGTTGGGCACGGACCCTATGGCCACCAGTACGTCATCAGCCGGCACCACCTCGCCGTCGGCCAACCGCACACCCGTCAGTCCGTCACCGGTGCCGATGACGCCGGTGACCGAGACCTGGGTGCGGACCGTCACGCCGTGCTCGGCATGGAGGCGAGTGATGATCTGGCCGGCCTGCTCGCCGACGGCCGGCGCCAGTGGTACGGGGCCCGACTCCAGCAACGTCACCCGCACCCCCAGAGCGCTTGCCGTGGCGGCGACTTCGGCGCCCACGAACCCCGCGCCGACGATCGCCAGATGTCGCCCGGGCCGTAGCCTTTCCTTCAGCGCCAGCGCGTCCGGCAGGGTGCGCAGCGTATGCACGCCGACGAGTCCGTCGGTGCCGGGAAGGCGGCGGGCGCGGACACCGGTTGCCACCACCAGGGCGTCGTAGGGCACGCGGGTGTCATCGGCCAGCGTCACCGCCCGTCGGCCGGTGTCCAGGGCGGTCGCCGGCACACCCAGCCGCAGGTCCAGCCCCAGCGCGTCGATATCGGCCTCCGGGCGCAGGGCGAGCCGCTCCGGGGCCCACTGTCCGGCCAGCACCTGCTTGGACAGCGGCGGCCGGTCGTAGGGCAGCCGCGGCTCGGCACCGACGAGTGTGATCACGCCCCGGTGTCCCGCCCTGCGTAACGCCTCCGCCGCCGCCAGTCCGCCGGCCGCCGCCCCGACGATCACGACTCGGTCCGGGTCGGTGCTCATGCCCCTCCGAGGTGGATCGCCGCGGCCGGGCAGACCATGGCCGACTCCCGGACCGCCTCGTGCGACTCCGGCCCCGGTGTCTCGTCCAGCAACACCACGATGCCGTCCTCCTCCCGCTGGTCGAACACATCCGGCGCGAGGAGCACGCACTGACCGGCGGCGACGCACTTGTCGGCGTCAACGCTCACCTTCATTTGATCTCCATGTCGATTCCCCTTGAAGTGACATGCTAATGCCACTTGGCGTCGACAAGCTAACACAGCTGGCATTGAACTGCCGATCGATAGACTCTGATCGTGGTCAACGAAACCGAACGGCACCTGAGGGCCGACGCCCAGCGCAACGTCGAGCGCATCGTGCGGGCCGCGCACGCGGCCTTCGCCGAGGACGGCCCCGACGTGTCGCTCGAGGCGATCGCCCGTCGCGCGAAGGTCGGCCCTCGAACGCTCTACCGGCACTTTCCGCGCAAGGCCGACCTGGTGCGGGCCGTTCTCGACCAGAGCGTGAGCGAGAACCTCACGCCCGCGATCGAGCGGGCGCTCGACGACGAGAACCCCCTGCACGGCCTGACCGCGTTGATCGAAGCCGCGGTCGGCATGGTGGCCCGCGAGGTGAGCGTCCTGGCCGCGGCGAGAAGCGCCGGCTCCCCCATGACCGACCTCTCCGCCACGTATTTCGAAGCCCTCACTCTCCTCGCGCGGCGGGCCCAGCAGGCGCGTCTCCTCCGGGCCGACCTCGTCCCCGAAGACCTGCCCAGGATCATGGCCATGCTCACCAGCGTGCTCTGGAGCATGGACCCCGAGACCGAGGGCTGGCGCCGCTACCTCGGCTTCGTCCTCGACGGCCTGTCACCCGCCGCAGCGACCGTCCAGCCCCCGGCCGCGCACGTGGTGCGGACAGCGCGAACGCGCAACTGGCTCGACTGAACGACCCGCCAACCAGCCAACGCGGCCGACTTGCCCGTCAGCCGCGCCAGTTGCGCCAGCTACTTCAGGACGAGTGCGCACTCGACGCGAAGCTTTTGTGACGATCCACTGCCGGTACCAGGGTGGGTTGAATTTCAGAGGGGACCCTGATGCACTTCAGCAAGTGGCAGTCCAGTGCCACTCCCGATGTTCGGGGACCCATCTGAGAGGTGCCGTTCGTGGCCAATGTGTTGGATTGGTTAGAGTCGTTGGCGGGACCCGCCCTGTACGCCGGCGCGGGAGTGATTGCTCTCGGTGAGGCCATAGTCGGTGTCGGATTCCTCCTCCCCGGTGAGGCAGCCCTGATCATCGGCTCGGCCACCGTCACCTCGGTGCCGGAGTTCCTGACGCTGTGGGCAGTGGTCACCGTCTGTGCTCTCGCGGGCAACGTGATCGGGTTCGAGCTCGGCCGACGCCTCGGTCCGGCGCTGCGAGAGACCAGACTCATCAGAAAGCACGGCGCGGAGGGCTGGGACAAGGCAGCGGCCCTGCTTCTGAAGCACGGCCGCTGGGCCGTGTTCGTCGGCCGGCTGATACCGCTCGTGCGGAGTTTCGTGCCCGCCGTCGCCGGTGCGGCGCGCATGTCGTACCGCGACTTCCTGCCGCCGGTGGCGGTGGGCGCGGCCTGCTCGACAGTACTGCCTCTTCTGGTCGGCGTCGGCGTTGCCGCAGGGCTGAAGAACTCCAGCAATCTGGTTCTCGTCATCGTCGGCTTGCTGCTCGTCGTCGTCGCGGTCTTCGTGATCCGCAAGCGCCGCCTGCAGCGTCAGGACCGCGCCTAGCGAAGTCTCAGCCTTGAGGCGCAGCACGCGGAGACGGTGGAGCGTTTCGAGCAGACACCGGCGCGGGCCGAGGAGGTGCTGGAGCTGCCCAGGCTGTTCGGCACACCCGACTACTTCGTGCGCGTGGCCGTCGCCGGTCTCACAATGAAAACCGTCGAGCCCGGTCCGTAGCGGACCGGGCTCGACGGTCGACCGCCGGCGCCGAGGGGAGTCGGCGCGTGGGTCAGCCGTTGGTGAGGACGACCTTCAGGGCGCCGGTATCGGCGCTGCGGGTGAAGATGTCGTATCCCTTCATCGTCTCGCTCAGGTCTAGACGGTGGCTGATGAGCTGGGTGGCGTCGAGGGCGCCGGTCGCGATGGAGTTCATCAGCTGCGGGATGGTGAGACCGGAGGGGATACCGGTGGTGATGGTGACCTGCTTGGCCCACAGCTTCTCCAGGTGGAGGGTGGCCGGGCCCTCATGGACACCGATGTTGGCGACGCGTCCGCCGGAGCGGACCAGATCGGCGGCGAGCTCGAAAGCGTCCGGGAAGCCGACGGCCTCGATGGTGACGTCCGCGCCGAAGCCGTCGGTGAGCCTGGCGACCAGGTCGTGGACCTCGTCCTCGCCGACGGCGTGGGTGGCACCCAGCTTGAGGGCCATCTCGCGGCGGGCGGGGGTGCGTTCGACGACGACGATGTTGCGCGGCGAGAACAGCTTGGCCGTCACGGTCGACGACAGGCCCACCGGGCCGGCACCGACGATGACGACGGTGTCGCCGGGGCGTACCTGGCCGTTGAGGACGCCGACCTCGTAGCCCGTGGCGAGGATGTCGGTGAGGAACAGGACCTGCTCGTCGGTCAGCTCGTCGGGGATCTTGTAGACGGAGTTGCGGGCGAACGGGATACGGGCGTACTCCGCCTGGACACCGTCGATCGTGTGGCCGAGGGCCCAGCCGGCGTGGACGCACTGCCCGTACATGCCGGTGGTGCAGAACCTGCAGTAGCCGCACGCGCTGACACAGGCGGCCAGGATCCTGTCTCCGGGCCGGACGTTCGTGACCGACGAGCCGACCTCCTCGACGACGCCGGTGGCCTCGTGTCCGAGGACGGTGCCCGGCTTCACCGTGGGCACACCGCCCTTGATGATGTGGGAGTCGGTGCCGCAGATCGTGGTGTGGGTGACACGCATGAGGAGGTCGGTGTTCTCGGTCAGCTTCGGCATCGGGTGGTCCCGGTACTCGATCTTCCCCGGTCCGTCGTAGACGAGTGCCTTCATGTCCAACTCCTTTGTTGAATGGTGCGGTGGTGCGGTGGTGCGGGAGGCTCGGCGGTACAGTCCGGCCGTCGGTCACATGCCGGGCCCGTGGAGGCCGAAGCGCAGGTCGGGATCGCCCGGGGTCCAGGTGCCTTCGACCTGGGAGCGGCGGCCCATCCGGGCGACGCGGTCGATCAGTTGGTTGCCCAGTTGCAGCTGAGCCGGTTCCCAGCGCTTGAGGGCGGTGGGGATGTCGCCGCTGAACGTGCGCAGGTGTTCGTAGAGCGTCCAGGCGTCGTCGGCGGCCTTGGCCGTGCCGGCGGCGGCGTGCGGGCGGGCGGCGAAGGCCGCGTCACCGATGATCGCCACCCGGCCCTCGGCCATCGCGGGAATACGGGTGTCGAACACGACCTGGAGATAAGGCTGTTGGGTGCGGATGACCGTCTCCGCCACCGCCGGCGCCAGCAACTCCTCGGCCGTCGTCCGCATTTCGTCGACGAACCGCTGTTGCACCTGACCGGGGTGGACGGAGACCGGGCACTCGAAGCCGCGCAGGTCCGTGGTCAGCTCGTCGAGTGGCGGGCCCGCCGGTACGTTGCGGTACCAGACGTAGTTGAGTAGCCGCTGCCCCTCCTTGATCCCACCGTCGAGGCCGGGGATCGGGTAGAGGACGATGTGGGTGTCGCGGGCCACGCTGTACGTGAGCGCTTCGCCCAGCAGCCGCCGGGTCCCCTCGCTCACCTCGCCCTCGGGTACGGTGCCGCGCCAGCCCACGTACCCGGAGTACTCGCGCGGCAGGTCCGGGAAGAGCCGCTTGCGGGCGGTGGATGCGATGCCGTCGGCGAAGACCACCAGGTCGGCGGTCTCGCTCCGGCCGGAGACGAACCGCAGTGTCACGCCGTCGGCGTCCTGGTCGAAGCCGGCGCAGAACTCGCCCAGGTGGTAGCGGTCGGTGCCGAAGTCGTCGAGCAGCGCGCGGTAGATCGTCGACCAGGACGAGTAGCGCCACTCGGCCGGTTCGTCGTGCAGCACTTCGTTGCGCTCGCCCAGATAGCGCAGACGGCGCGTCACCGTGCTCAGCTCCTCGATGCGCCGCGTGCTTCGCTCACCGAACCACTTCATGGTGGTGGGCTGCAGCACGATGCCGCCGCCGCGGTTCTCCAGAAGAGTCGGTGTGCGCTCGTAGATGTCGACGGTGAAGCCCAACTCGCGCAGCAGCAGTGCACTCGTCAGTCCTCCGATGGAGCCGCCGACCACTGCGGCGCGCTGGCCCTTGTAGCTGTCCACCGTGGATTCCTCTCGCCCCGGGGGTGGTGGACGCCATCGTTGCTCCGGTCGCACGGGTTGCCGGATGTGTCGCTCCACAGTGGTTCGCCCTTAGCATGGGGGCGGGCACAGCATCGCGTGCCGGCAGACCGTGCGAGGAGGAACAGATGGCCTTCCCTGCCTCCGCGCCGCCGGACCTCCTGCGCTGGATGAGCGCCATCGACGAACTGGCGATCGCCGTCAACCAGCAGCGTGACCTGCCCGTGCTCCTCCACCAGATCGCTCGCACGGCCTGTCGGCTGCTCGGGTATGAGAGCGCGGCCGTCCTGTTGGCCGACGCCGACCGGATCGCCCTGCGGATCGAGGGCTCGTGGGGCCTGAGCGAGGCCTACCTGCGCCTGGTGAACGAGGAGTCACCGCTGCTGCTGGCTCCGGATGGCGGCTTCGTGGGCAGCCCGTCGCGTCGTGCCTTCGTCGAAGAGGCGCCCGTGATTGTCGAGGACATCGCCCACGACCCCTCCTACGGACCGTGGGCCAAGGCCGCCCAGGAGCACGGCCACCACTCCATGGCGGCGGTGCCGCTGCGCAACCAGGGTCGGATCGTGGGCACGATGAACGTCTACGGCAGTGATCCACGCCGTCTCGGCCCCGGCGGACGCGAACTGCTGCAAGTGCTCGCCAGCCATGCCGGGATCGCCCTGGAGACCAGCGCCCAGCTGGAGCGCGACCGTCACCGCGTCCGCGAGCTCAGCTCCCTGAACGAACTGCTGCGACAGCACGCCGCCATCCACGACCGCTTCATCGGCGTCGCCCGGCGCGGCGGCGGCCTCACCGACATCGCCACCGCCCTGGCCGAGGCCACGGACCGTGCTGTGGCCGTGCAGGACGTCTCCGGCCAGGTGCTGGCCACCGTGCCCCGCGCCGGGGTGTCGGTCCGGCCGCCGGACTGGCTGTCCTGGCCCCAGCGACAGGGAGACCACTCGCTGCTCGACCTCGTCACCCATGCCACCCCGGTGACGTCCTCGTCGCTGTTCCCCGGTCTGCTGGCCGGGCCGGTACGGGTCGGGGAGGAGACGCTCGGCGTCCTCTGGCTGGCCGGCGAGAGCGAGCTCAACGACCTGCGACTGCGCGCCATCGAGCAGGCGGCGGTGGTGCTCGGCCTGGAGATGCTGCGCCGCCGAGCCGTCGTCGACGCGCAGTGGCAGCTGCGGGGAGACCTCGTCTCGGAGCTGGCGAGCGGCACGCTCACCGACCCGGCCGCCGCCATCGCCCGCGGTGACCGCCTCGGCAGCGACCTGCGCCTGCCGCAACGTGTCCTGGCCGTCCGCCCCGAACAGCCCGGCGAGACCGTCACCGCACAACTGCTGCGCCTGGTGCAGTCGCTCATGCTGTCCCGGCCCCGGCCCAAGCCACTACTGGCCCTGCGCGACGGCGCCATCGTGATCGTCGCACCGGCCACGGACCCGGACGACGGGGAACGACTCGCCCGCCAGATCCGCGCCGTCGCCTCCCAGGGCCTGGAAGGCGGCGTACGCGTGGCCGTCAGTGAGACGTGCCCCGCGCCGGACCAACTGCCCGGCGCCTTCCGCCAGGTGCACGGTCTGCTCCGGCTCCTGCGGTACGCCCCGGAGGAGGACGTTCTCACGGTGGCGTCGGCCGGCATGATCGGCATGCTGCTCGCCGACGTCGAGCCCGAGCGCATGGGCGCCCTCGCCGCACGCTGGATCGGCCCCCTGCGGGACTACGACCGCCGCCGTGGCACCGACCTCGTCACCACCCTGCGCACCTATCTCGACAACGACCTCAACACGAGCGCCACGGCTGAGACCCTGTTCATCCACCCCAACACCGTCGGTCTGCGCATCAAGCGCATCGAATCCCTGCTGGGTGTCTCGCTGACCAAGGTCACCGACCTGACCACGCTGCGTACCGCCATCGCGATCGACGACATCACACGCGGCGCCTGACCTGTCCCGTCGGACAGGAGGCTCTCCGAAGACTGTGCTGCCACACAGACGACGGGGGATTGTGTGCCCCTGACCATGTCCTCACCCAGCAACGACGCGGGGAGGACCCATGCACAACGCACAGCACGCCGTGAGAGCGACAGCCGCCACGGCACCCCAACCCCCACCGGACACCACCGCTTCGCCGACAGGTCAGGCACGCCGGGCCGGCCTGACTCTGCTGGTCGTGGCAGCACTCTCGCTCGCCACCTGGTGGCTTCTCATCGACCCCCGGTGGGCCGTCCTGGACGTCTACGGCAGCCCGGCGAACGCGGTGATCTTCTGGACGCTCTTCGCCATCGTCTGTCTCGCCTTCAACCTGGAACTGAAGGGCTTCGACCGGCTGGCCCAACCCCTGCGCGGGCTCGCCTTCGCCGCCGTCACCATCGGCGTCGGCGTCGGCATCACCGCCCTCCTCGCCCTGGCCTGGAGCCAGGTCGACCCGAGCTTCGCACCGGAACGGCCCGGCGGCGCCGGCTACTTCACCGGCGCCATCTTCGTCCTCTTCGTCTTCGTGACCAACGTGCCCGCCGCGACCGTCTTCGAGCACCGCCCGTGGAAGACCCTCGGCCTCGGCCAACCCTGGGCCGGCATCGCCGAGATCGCCGTCGCCACAGTGGCGAGCGTCGTCCTGTACGCCGCCTTCGCCCTGCCGGTGCTGGCCGGTTGGAGCAGCGTCGAACACGCGCCGCTGAGCGCCAACCAGGTCGTCGGCTTCTTCTACTCGATCGTGGTCTCCGTCATCGTCACCGGCAACCTCACCGACAACTGGCCCTGGAACACGGTGCGGAGCAGAGGCGGCTGGTTCCTGTGCACCGCGCTGGGCAACGTCCTGGTGGGCACCGGCCTGTACTTCACCCTGTCCGGAGCGACCCGCCTCCTCCTGGGCGACGACGCACGGGCCGCTCTCGGCGCGGACGCGCTGAGTGCATTCCCCGCACAGCTCGGTGTGTGCTGGGTCTTCTGGATGATCTTCTGGCCGAACTGCGCCGCGAGTTGGCCCCAGCACCTCACCCCGGCGAAGAACCGCGTCGTGCGTGTGCTCGTCACCCTGGCGCTCGCCGTCGTCACGTTCACCGTGTACTACCGGCTCGTCGCCGCCCACGTCCTCCATGAGCCGACGATCGCCCCGGGCATCGCGGGCAACGCGCTCGGATTCATGGACCTGGCCATCGTCTGGCTCCTCCTCTTCGTCATCGGAGGAGAGTCCTGGCCGCTGGCCACCCGTACCGACGGTACATCCTGACCGCCAACGCACACTCTGACACCGGAGAACGAATCCCCATGGGCGACACCCACGCCGACCCCCAGATCCGCGTCTTGCACCGCGACCAGCTCGACGGCAACACCCCCCAGACCCCCGGCCTGATCCGCGAGGTCGCCTTCGACGGACGCAACCCGGGCGCAGCCCACCTGTCCGCGTTCCGCAGCACCGTCCGACCGGGCGCCGCCACCGGAGCCCACCACCACGGCGACCAGGAAACCGTCCTCTACGTCATCAGCGGCACCGCCCGCTACCGGTGGGGCGACAAGCTGGAGAACGTCGCCGAAGCGGGCCCCGGCGACTTCGTGTTCATCCCCGCGCACGTCGTCCATCAGGAGATCAACGCCTCCGCGGAGTTCGAGACGGTCTGGGCCGTGGTCCGCTCCGGCGTCGACCCCGTCGTCGTAAACCTCCCCGAGCTCGACGAGTTCGCCGAGCCCGCGGCGGTCGACTACACCCACCCGTGACGGCTCCGCCGCGCCGCCGCCGGGTGGTGGCGGCGCGGGGGCCCTCACGCGAACGTCCAAATGGAGCTTCAGGGTTTGAGGACGACCTTGATCTCCCTGAACCCGTGGACCAGGAACGACGCCACACGGTCGAGCGGCTGGCCCTCGACGAGCGTCAGTTGGGGGAAACGCCCGAAGAGCGCCGGCAGCGCGGTGAGCGCCTCGGCGCGGGCCAGCGGTGCGCCGAGGCAGCGGTGTGCGCCGTGACCGAAGGCCATGTGCTTGATGGGGGTGGGGCGGGTGATGTCGAAGCGGTCGGCACTCTCCCCGTGCTGCTCCGGGTCCCACCCGAAGAAGCCGAAGGCGGCCAGGATCGCCTCGCCGGCGCGGATACGGACGTCGCCTATGGTGATGTCCTCCACGGCGAACCGCAGCGGGCTCATCGGGGCGGCGGGAGCGAAGCGCAGGGCCTCCTCCACCACGGTCTCCCACGGCACCTGACCCTCGCGTACGAGGGCGAACTGGTCGGGGTTCTGCAGCAGCGCGACGACAGCGTTGCCGATCAGGTGGACAGTCGTCTCGAGGCCGGCCCCCAGGACGAGGACCATCGTGTCGATGATCTCGATATCGGTGAGGGTGT
This sequence comes from Streptomyces sp. NPDC046862, assembly GCF_040704615.1. Lineage (NCBI taxonomy): Bacteria > Bacillati > Actinomycetota > Actinomycetes > Kitasatosporales > Streptomycetaceae > Streptomyces > Streptomyces sp. NPDC046862. Next base: position 27,053 of record NZ_JBEYXP010000055.1, read on the forward strand.
CGTTGCCGTCCTGCGCCTGGACGAGCGCCGTGGTCAGGTCGTCACCGGGCCGAGCCCGCTTGTGGGCCAGGACCTCGGCGAAGGCCGCGCGGCAGGCAATGAACGCGGCGGCGCCTTCCTGCGACTCGGGCGTGGTCAGCGCGATGTTGGCGAAGTTCTTCACCGCGGCGGCCCCGTCGCCGTGCAGGTCGAACATCTCGCAGATCACACGGAGCGGCAGCGGGTCGGTGAAACCGGCGCGCAGGTCTGTCACCTCGCCGCGCCGATTGTGGGCCAGTTGACCGAGAAGATCGGAGACGAGGCGGTCGAATGACGGCTGCAGCGCTTTGATGCGCCGGCCGGTGAAAGCGGGGGCGACAAGTTTGCGCAGCCTGGCGTGGTCGGGCCCGTAGGACGAGAACATGTTGTCGCCTATGAGTCCGTACATCCAGTGGGCGTCGGGGTGGTTCTCCAGCCAGCCGTTGCGCCAGGCGTCCCAGTGCAGGCGGGCGTCACGGCTGACGCGGGGGTCTGTCAGCAGCGGTTCCAGGACCCGCTGCGAGGTGGGCATCCAGGCGCGTACGCCGCCGAGCAGTTCTACCGCGGCCACGTCTCCCAGCGCTCGAAGCCGGGCCGCTTGCCCGGGCAGGTCGACACCGCGGGGGTCGAGAGGGACGGGGCTCGGGTGGTGGTGAAGCGATTCGACGGTCATGGGGGCCTCTTCTCGGGTGAGATGGGTGAAAAGGCTGGTCCGCCTGCCTCGTGCGCGTGCGGGCGCATGGCCTCGATCCGCGCTTGACGGCGAACGCTTCAGTGCACCTGCGGTGACCGCGCGTTTGTTCGGCCCGGTGGTCCGGCCGTTCCGCTTGCGCACGCACTGCGGGCCTTCACTCAAGCGCCGACGAGTGGCAGCCCGCGGAGCGCACGTCGAGGTGTTGCAGGCAGGCCACGGCTGTCGCGTCGCGACGTCGCAGTGCTCATGAACACTCCGGTGGAGGTGTGTGGGGGATGCGAACTGCGCCTACTGGCATGTACACCGCGTTGGTCGCACAAAGTCGCAGTGCCATTAGCTAGGTCACGGTAACATAGGTTCGCGTAACGCAAATGTGGTGCACGCCGTGCCCGGGGCTCGCGGCAGAGTTCCCGCGCACTCTCGCCACCCGAGTGGCCGGGCAACGACGCCGCGCCACGGGGCTTTCCGGGTAGGCGTCCGTGGAAGGGTGCTCCGGCAGGTGCGCGTTCGCTGGGCGGGAGCTTTGTCGTCGGGCCCGGAAGGCGTTCGAGGCGGCCCGCAGAGCCCAGGGCGGACCCTGCACGCGCCTTCTTCCCGTCAGCTTTCGAGCGCGTCGTGCACGACCTCTCCGCCGAGCACGGTGAGCGCCACCGGCAGCTCCGCGATGGCGCGCGGGTCGGCGGTGAGCAGGTCGCCGGCCAGCACGCACAGGTCGGCGACCTTGCCGACCTCCAGGGAGCCCTTCCACTCCTCGGCGAAGTCCTGCCAAGCCGCGTCGATGGTGTACGTACGCACCGCCTCCGCGAGCGTGATGCGCTGCTCGGGCCCGCTGACGCGACCGCTGGCCTTGGACTCGCGCAGCAGCATCGTGGCGATGCCCTGACGCCAGTCGGGGAAGGTGACCGGTGCGTCCGAGCTGCTCGCCACCCTGACGCCGGCGTCGAGGGCGTCCCGGTACGGCCATTCGTACGCGGCCCGCTCCGGCCCGACGAACTCCTCCTCCAGGTCCGCGATGGTCCACTTGATCGTGGGATTCATGTTGACGGCGAAGCCGTGCTGGGCGAGCGTCTTCATGCTGCGCGGCGTCAGGAAGTCGCCGTGGATGACGTAGTGCCGGGCGTCCGGGCGCGGTTGCCCGGCGGTGGCGGCGGCGAAGGCGTCGACGACGGTGTCGATGCCGCGGTCCCCGGTCACGTGTACGCCGACCTGGTAACCGGCGGCGTGTGCGTGCCGGACCATCTCCGCGATCGCGGCGACCCGCTCCTCGTCGGTCTCGCCGCCCACGCACAACGCGCCGCAGCCGCCGCCGAGGTACGCCTCGTGCATCCAGGCCGTCTTGTTGGGCGGAATGCCGTCGGCGAAGATCTTGACGCCGATGATGTTGAGTCGCCTCGGATCGTCGCTTTCGGGTACGTCGTAGCCGTCCAGAGCGCGTGTGAAGTCGGCCGCCGTACTCGACATGCCCGTGGGCAGCAGCAACACGCTGACTCGGGCGGTCAGTTCACCGTCGGCCAGCAGTCGCCGGTAGACGTCGAGGGTCTCTTGGGACAGCGCCCCGCCCATCATCCGGTCACCGCCGGGACCGAGGCCCGGTTCCGTGTAGCTGGTGATGCCCAGGGCACGCAGCTTCGCGAGGGTGGATCGGACCGCCAGGGCCCGGACGTCCGGGGTGAGCGACGGCAGCGCCTGCTGGACCAGGACCTGGGCGCCCTCCTGGAACAGGCCGGTCGGCTCCCCCACGGCGTCGGTGACGATGACCCCGCCGGGCGGGGCCGCCGTGTCCCGGGCGATCCCGGCGACACCGAGCGCCGTGGAGTTGACCCAGGTGGCGTGCGCGGAGAAGTCCAGCAGCAGCACCGGGTGCTCGGGGCTCACGGCGTCGAGGTCATGCCGGGTGGGCAGGCGTGAGGGGTCCTCGGTGCACTCGGCGAGGTAACCGAGGTCCCAGCCGGTGCCCATGATCCAGTGACCGGGCGGGGTGCGTTCGGCCGCGGCGCGCACCGCCTCCGCCACGTCGGCGATGGACCGCACGGCCGGATACCCGAGGTCGAGCGCCAGCGGCGGTGAGCTGATCCCCCAGGCACAGCCGTGCAGATGTGAATCGTTGATACCCGGCAGGAGGGTTCCCCCGGCGAGGTCGACGACGCGGGTGTCCGGGCCGATCAGGTCCTCGACGTCCCCTCGTGCGCCTACGGCGGTGATGACGCCGTCGCTCACCGCGAGCGCGGAGGCGATGGTGAAGTCGGGGTCGACGGTGAGGACGGAGCCGTTCACGAAGACGAGATCGGAGAAGTCCGGCATGGAGGTCTCCCTGTTCCTGCAAGTGGGTGCTGAAAGCGAGGCGCCTGACAGCGATGGAGTGGGTCAGCCCTTCACGGAACGTGCCGAGCCCCACAGGGCACCGGGATTCACACGGTCGGGGTGGATCTCCAGCATCGCCCTGTACAACTCCTCGGTGGAGCCGGTGCGTTCGACGCAGTCCTCGAAGTCGTCGATGTACGCGCGGGTCTCGGCGAGGATGTCCGGCGAGTCAGGCCGGTCCGGACGCTTGTGTCCGGCCACGACGTGGGTGGGGTCGAGGTCTGCGATCACGTCGAGTGCCTCCTTCCATGCCGTGCGGCCCGCACTCGGGGACTCGGCGAGGTAGAGATGCACGTCGTTGTAGGCGGCGTCCCCTGCGACGACCAGGCCGATCGACGGGACATGCAGCGCGGTCGTGTCGTCGGTGTCGGTGTGGCCGAGTGGCACGATCGTCAGCTCCCGGTCCTCGAGTTCGAGCACCGCCCCTTCCACCGGGTTGGCGGCGACGAGGCGGTCCGGGATCTGGCCCGGGAACCGTGCGTTCCAGAAGCCCTCGACGAAGCCCGGGTCCATCTGCTGCGCCATGTGCCCGACGACCGCCGGCGTGGCGACCGGTCGAGCTTCCGGGAAGTGCTCGAGGAGGGTCGCCAGCCCGAACCAGTGATCTCCGTGTCCATGGGTGACGTAGATCGTCGTCAGGTTCCGGTCGAACGACTCCACCCACTCGGCGAGCGCGGCAGCCTGCTGAACCGTCATCACCGGGTCGACGAGCACCGCGTCGCGGTCGCCGTAGACGAGTGTCGAGGAGATGGGCGACCACATCCGCCGTTCCACTCCCGGAGGCAGATCGCTGATCGCCGTGGGGATGGAGGGTGAGACGTGGACCGCGTAGCGCAGATCCCTGTTGCCGGCCAAGGCCTACTCCTGTCCTTCAGTGGTGTGCCCGAGGTGCTCACGGAACCAGTCGAGCGCGCCCGTACTGGCGCGTTCGAACTGGCTGCGGTAGGGGTCGAAGTGACCACCGGGAACGAGGATCAGCTTCTTGGGCTCGAGGGCGTCCTCGTAGGCCTCCAGAGCGACGTCCGTCACCGTCAGGTAGTCGGCCTCGGCCACGATCATGAGCAGCGGTGTGGGGGACACCCGCCGGATGAGCGACCCGGGGTCGTACATGCGCGCCATGCGGGTGGACCGTACGGTCACCCGGTTCTCCCAGACTCCCTCGGGCAGTTCCTGGAGATAGAAGTCGACCGCGTCGCTGGAGTAGTAGGACGCGTGGACCGCCGGATCACTGCTGACGATCTGCTGGTACTGGAGCAGTTCCCCGCGGGCGGCGCTGCGCTCCTCCTCCGCGAACCCCTCCTCAAGGGCGGGAACGAGATGCGGAGGCACCCGCCGAAGACCCTGCCGGTAGCCGTTGATGTTCGGGACCTGCGCGACGACGGCCTTGAGGCGCCGGTCCGTGGCACCGAGCACGAGGGCGTGCCCGCCGGCGAAACTGCTCCCCCACACGCCGATCCGGCCCGCATCGACCTCCGGCTGCGCCTCCAGGAAGGAGATCGCCCGGCGCCAGTCCTCGGCCTGAACCCACGGGTTGACGTCCTGACGGGGCTCCCCGTCGCTGGCACCGAACGTGCGGTGGTCATGGAGTAGTACGGCGAAGCCCGCATCGGCGAACCGGCGGGCAAAGTCCTCCAGGGCGTGTTCCTTGACGCCCGCGTAGCCGTGAGCCATGGAGATGGCCGGATGCGGCCCTTCGTCTTCCGGTACGAAGTACCACCCGCGCAGGGTCACCCCGCCCTCAGCGGTGAACTCCACGTCTCTCTTGTCAACCATGGTTGTTCATTCCTGTCCTCGACATTCCTTTTCGCCCAGGGAAGGCGGCGGGCCCGAACGGCCCGCTGCCGCCTCGCGGTTGTCCGCGAGCCACGAGTCGATCTGCTTCCAGCCCTCGGGCCATCCCGCGTCGAGCATCAGGCCGTGCCCGACGCCGCCGATCTCCCGGATGTCCGCCCCGTAGCGCTTCGCGGTGGCCCGCACGGAGACCAGTGGCACGAGCCGGTCCGCGGCACCGGCGAGCACCAGGACCGGCAGGGGCGGCACACGCTTCGGCCGGTGGAACAGGAACTGGTACTGGACGAGCGGGGAATCAGGCGTAAGGCGCTTGCCCAGCTCGGCCGTCGCCGGGTCGTCCGGCTGGGCGTGGAGCAGGTGAGGGCCCAGCCGGAGTGGTCTGCCGGCTATGTAGCGCGGCACTTCCAACGGCTGTCGCCGGAGTACCGACAGCACCGTGTGCACCGCGGGACGCGGGGGAAGCGGAGCGACCAGGATCATCGCGGTGGCCCCTGCCGCCGCAGCCGCCCGTTGGACGACGAGTCCGCCCAGGGAGTGCCCGATCAGCACGACGGGCCCGGAGACCGAACGCGCGGCACGGACGACGTCGCGCTCGTAGTCGCTCAACACCGCACGGGCAGCCCTGCCGTCGCTGCCGCCATGGCCGCGCAGGGAGACCGCCCAGCTGTCGTGACCCGCCGCGGCTGCCGCGGACATCCAGTCCTCCCAGCACCAGGCGGCGTATCCCAGGCCGTGCACGAACAGCAATCGGGCCGATCCCGGGATCACGGAACCCGTGGGCGCGGCATGGAGCAGCTCCAGCGCCGGCTCGCCGACGAGACCAGGAAGCATCGTTGCTTTCATAGCGGCGGACCCTAGCAGCCACATACATAGGTGACAACGGTATGGCTCTGTCATTTCAAAAGAGCCCGAACACCTGGCGCTGTCACATGTGTAAGAGCTACGCTCCTGTACCAATCAAAGTCGGCCCCACTCCCCCGTGCTTCCCCGGGCGGTCGACATCCCGTGCCTCGACCGGGGCGTTCAACGGAGAGTGCGATGATCATCGATACGGCATCGCTCGACGCCAGTTCGAGCTACAAACTCCTCATCGGCAGCGTTCTGCCGCGCGCGATCGCCTGGGTCAGCACCCGGTCGACCGCGGGCATCGGCAACGTGGCCCCCGTGTCCTTCTTCACCGTCGTAGGCCGCCTCCCTCCGATCGTGTCGATCTCCCTTCAGCCCCGCTCCGACGAGGTCACCCCGAAGGACACGTTCGTCAACATCCGGGACACCGGCGAGTTCGTGGTCAACATGGCGTCGATCGGCCAGGCCGACGCTGTGCACCGCTCGGCCTTCGAGTTCGACCCGGAGGTCGACGAATTCGAGGCCCTTGGCCTGGAGAAAGCCGAGTGTGAGGTCGTGGCGGCGCCCCGGATCGCCGGCGCTCCCGTTTCCATGGAGTGCGTGGTCGATCGGATCATCCCCATGCCCCCGATGCCGGACCACGTGGTCTGGGGGCGGGTGAAGCGCTTCCACGTGCGTGACGACCTCTACCTGCCCGGAGGGCGCATCGACATCGGTGCCCTGGGGGCGGTCGGGCGCCTGGCCGCCGAGTACTCGCTCGTCGACAACATCTTCACCACCCCGCTTCCCGAGGGACTCGTCGAGCGTCTGCGGGCGACGCGCAGCGCACGGCTCGATGAACGTCCTACGGATTACTCACCCATCGACACGGCGGAATGGTCGCCTTCCGGATCAACCAAGACGGGACCGAAATGACCAGAGACTCTCTTCGCATCGACCCTGCTGTCACCGGTGGTGGCGAGGTGCTCCCCGGGGCGCCGACACTGCTGCTCGTCCACGGCTTCCTGGACGACGCCACCGTCTGGGACGGCTTCGTCGAGGCCCTGGACGGCGCCGTCGCGACGGCGCGCCTCGATCTTCCGGGTTCCGGGACCCGCGCGTCCGCTCCGGTGGACACGGAGAAGCTGAGCCTGGCCCTGTTCGCCGACGAGATCGTGTCCGTCATCGACGACATCGAGGGACCGGTCGTTGTGGTGGGCCAGAGCATGGGTACTCAGGTCGCCGAACTCGCGGCCGCCGCCCGGCCCGAGCGCGTCACCGGACTGGTGCTGCTCACGCCGGTTCCCCTCGGAGGCACCCGACTGCCGGAGGAAGCCGTCGAGCCGTTCCGGACCCTCGGCGGGAACGCGGAGGCCCAGCGCGCCGTGCGCACGCAGCTGTCACCGGCGCTCGACAACGAGGCACTGGACGCACTGGGCCGCAGCGGCCTGCTGGTGGCCCCACCCGTGGCAGCACGGTACGTCGACCTGTGGAACGGCGGTGTCGACGTGGCCCCGGAGGAGAGTGCGTACCCCGGTCCCGTGCTCATCGTCCGCGGCGACAGCGACGGCTTCGTCACCGAGGAACTGGTCACCGGAGTCATCGCGCCTCGCTTCCCCGGTGTGCGCGTGGCGACGGTTTCCGGCGGCGGGCACTGGCTGCACGTGGAACACCCCCTTGTCCTGGTCCACGAAGCCCTCGGCTTCCTCCGGAACCTGAACGCCGACGACGCCGCCTCGGACTGGCGGAGCGGCTTCTCGGAGCAGTCCGAGAACACCTTCGCCGAGGGCTTCGCCGAGCACGTCGTCCTGGAGGCCGGCGTCCTCACCCGGCCGATCACCGGTCGGGCGCTCGTCGCCTCGACGCTCGCCACCGCGAGCGCGATCTACGAGTCGCTGGAATTCACGGCCGAGGCCTCCCGCGGGACCACGACCTACCTGCAATGGAAGGCGACGGCGTTCGGCGGAGTGGAGCTCTCCGGCGTCACCGTTCTGGAGAAGAACGCGGACGGCGCGGTCGTCCGGGCGGCTATCCACCATCGTCCTCTCGGAGCGGCCCTGCACTTCTCCGCCACGATCCGCGACCGGCTGACCGGCATTGTCCCGCCCGATCACTTCTATGCCGGCGAGCCGCTGCCCGCTCCGGGCGCGTAGCCGAGCCCCCACCTGTCCCGCGCGGGTGCCGACGCACCCGTGTTTGAAAGGAATGAAGTACCGATGAGTCATCTGGGTGTCGACATCGACGATCACGTCGCCGAGATCGTCCTGGACAACCCGCCGCAGAACCGCATCGACGAACAGATGGCCGAGGAGCTGCTCGCCGCGGTCGAGAGAGCGGAGTCGTCGGGGGCGCGGGCGGTCCTGTTGCGTGCCGAAGGGCCCGACTTCTGTTTCGGCGGGGACATCGTCACCTGGCCCGACATGGATGTGCGGCAGTTGCGGATGCTGTTCGAGCGGTACATGTTCGCGTTCAACCGCTTCGAGCAGATCCCCGTGCCGGTGATCGCGGCGGTGAACGGCCTGTGCTTCGGTGGCGGCTTCGAACTCGCGCTGCGGTCCGACGTGATCTTCGCCGGCGAGGGATCCCGGTTCGGGCACCCCGAGCAGACGCTGGGCCTCGTCACGCTGCTGGGCGGAATCTACCGGTCGGCCGCTCGTGCGGGCCGTGCCAGGGCCTATGAATGGGCACTGACATCGGAACAGGTGCCCGCCGCCACCATGGCGGAGGCCGGCGTCGTCAACCGCCTCCTCCCCGACGGTGACGTCGTCGAGGCCGCTCGGTCGTTCGCACGCAGGGTGGCCGCGGGGCCCACCCGGGCCCATGCCGCACACAAGGCGCTGTTGCGGGTGTGGGAGGCCGGGGGCGTGAAGGCCGCCGACGACGCGATGTTCGACATCGCCGTCCCGCTGTTCGAGTCCAAGGACGTGGCTGCCGGTTTGACGTCGGCCGTGGCCGCCTACAGGGCCGGCCGGCCCCGACCGCCCGTTGACTTCACCGGGGAGTGAGTTCCCTCGGGGGCCGTCGGGCTGACGAACCCCGTGGGAGCCGCCTGCCCGACGGCCCCCGCCTCCACGGCCTCACTGTTGTCATAAGTGAAGGGGATAGGCTCTTACACGGGCCACCCCGGCCCACGAAGACACAGGAGGACGAGATGACTGCAGCGGTCCGATGGCCTGCGTCGGCTCGCTATGAAGTGCAGGACAGCGCCCCAGGTGGGCTGGGGTTCGTACAGGATCTGTTGAACACCGCGAGCATGGGCAAGCCACGCCAGCCCGATCTCCTGGAGTCGCTGGACGCTGCGGAGCAATGGCTGAAGTCCTCCCTCGCCACGCTCACCCATGTCGACTCCAGCGCTCCCCCGCCGCATGCCCTCGACGCACGCGGCCTCGGCCGCCTCCGGTCGCTGCGCGAGGCCCTCCGTGCCGCACTGGCCACCGGCCATGGCGAAGAAGCGGCCGTCGCCGTCGCCGTGCCGTCGATCGAGACGACGGCAGCGATCACGCTGGGCACCGACGGCGCACAGCTGCATCCTCGCGGCAAGGGCGTCGAGGGCATCCGCTCATATGTCCTCGTCCAACTGGCCGCCGCCACCTACGCCGACACGATGCGCCGACTGAAGGTGTGCGCGAACCCTCGCTGCCGCGGCGCGTTCTACGACCGTTCCAAGAACTGCTCACGCCTGTGGCACGACGTCACCACCTGCGGGAACACTCAGAACGTACGGGCCTACCGGGCCCGCCTGAAGGAACGCGGACTCTCCTCGCCGAACTGATGCGACGGCGTGCGTGGCAGGCTCTCCTTACTACCCGTGCCGGGTAGGGGGCCTGCCTCTTGTCATCACACCTGAGCGAAGGCGAAGCCGTCCTTGCCGCATCTCGGCCAGGTGCGCTGCCAGTTCCTCCGGGCTCTTGGCGGTGGTCTCGGTCAGTGGGGTGAGCCCGTGTTCGCAGACCGCCCCCATCGGGTCGCGCTCGCGCTTCGTCGGCTGTGCGCTCGCGTTCATCTCCCTGCCGCCACTGCACGCCACTAGCGTGCATTCAGACGCCGGTGAAACTCTTACGCGGTCTGCTCCAGGGCGGTCTTCAACAGCGCCTCGGCGGCGCGGCGGGCGTACACGAAGGCCTCGGCGTCGTTGCACGAAGCCGACAGCGAGTTCGCCCCTTCATAGATCACGGCCAACTGCCTGCCCAGGCTCTGCGGATCAGAGGCTCCCGCTTCGGCGGCGGTGACCACCAGGCGGTCACGGAACGCGGCCTTGTGCTGCTTCACCAGGTCGGCCACCTGCCGCAGCTCTCCGGCAGCCTCGACGGCGGCGTTGTGGAACGGGCACCCCCGAATGACGTCCGGCGGATCGGTCTCGACCGGGTCGAAGATCGCGAGCAGCCGCTGCTCGGGGGTGAGGTCGGTGCGGGTCAACTGCACCTCGGACGCGATGGGCGCTTCGGATTCGAAGCGCAGCAGGTACGCCTCCACCAGCGCGTTCTTGGTCGCGAAGTGCTGGTAGAAGGTTCGGGGCGAGACATGCGCCCGCTCGATCAGAGCGGCGACGCCCGTGGCGTGTATGCCGTGCCCATAGAAAAGCTCTTCCGCCGCCCGCAGGATGCGCTCGCGAGCGCCGCGCCCACCGCGGGCGGCCGGCCCTGCGGCTGTCTTCGTCGTCTCCACACGCACAAGTATGCCGATCGCTTTACATCGGTGCCAAGGGCCTGCTAGCTTGAGCGCAAGTAAAGTGATCGCTATACCTCAAAGGCGGGGGCCGCAGGGCAGCGCTGACGCTCGCCCCCTCACCTCATGTCCTCGGTACGAGGAATCACCGTCGTCACGGACGGATTCACAGAAAAGGGAACCTTCATGACGCTGTCGTATGCGCAGACTTCGAACAAAAAGGTGACAACCGCCGGTGGCATCGAGCATGCCTACCGCGAGACCGGTGACGGCGGCGTCCCGCTGATCCTGCTTCACCACTTCCGGGGCAATCTCGACTACTGGGACCCGGCCCTTGTCGATGCGCTCGCCGCCGGTCGACGCGTGATCGCCTTCAACAACACCGGTGTCGGAAGCTCCAGCGGCACCACGCCCAGCACGGTCGCTCAGATGGCCCTGGACGCCATCGCCTTCATCGACGCGCTCGGCCTGGAGCAGGTCGACCTCCTCGGGTACTCCCTCGGATCCTTCGTCGCCCAGGAGGTCGCGCTCATCCGGCCCGCGCTCGCCCGGCGGGTGATCCTGGCCTCATCCGCACCTCAGGGCGCCTCCGGCATGCACGGATGGCAGCCGTGGGTGATCGATTCCGTGGGTGAACGCGAGCCGCCGCCCTCCAAGGTGCTCGACGTCTTCTACCTCCAGACGCCGGAGAGCCGGTCGGCGGGGGAACGGGCCTTTGGCCGCATGTTCACCAGGAGCGAGCTGGACACCCCCATCACATGGCAGACGCGCCAGGCGCAGTACGACGCGATCTGCGCGTGGGGCATCCCGAACCATGCGCAGTTGCAGCGGGTTACCGCCATGCAGGTCCCGGTGTTCGTCGCAGGCGGCGACAGTGACCCGATGATTCCGCCGCGGTACTCCCACCTGCTCGCCGGGCTCATCCCCGACTCGGAAATCAAGATCTACCCGAACTCGGCGCACGGCTTCCTGTCCGAGCACCACGCTCGGTTCGGCGACGACGTCACCCGGTTCCTCGACCGGCCCGCCAAGTCCGCCTGACAACGCGGGGCAGCACACTGAGAGGCCCGGGGCATCACCCTGACGGCCATGAGAGGCGGAGAGCCACCCACAACCGGGTGGCTCTCCATTTGTCTACCGGCGCGCTGTCGTGTCGGACTCGGCGCCCGCCACGGCGAGGACGTTGCGGATGCCCTGCTCGAGGACGTCATCGGCGAGCCGCCGGTCGGCCAGCGCCCGGGAGAGCTGGAGTGTCCCGACCATCATGGCGAAGATGCTGAGCGCCTTCGCGCGCGCCGAGGGCGGATCGTCGGGCGCCAGGAGGGCGGCGACGTCGTCCATGACGACCAGCACGCCGTCGGTGAACGTCCGTTTGGTCGCGTCCGTGCAGCGCCCGATCTCGTCCAGCAGAGCGGCGGACGGACAGCCGTCCTCGATGCTGTCGCGGTGCTCCGCCGAGAGGTACCCGCGCACGAACTCCTCCAGGCCGGCGCGGCCAGGCGCCTGGGCACTGAAGCTCGCGCCCTGTGCGCGCAGCTGGTCGGCGACCACGGTGGCGACGAGGTCCTCCTTTGACTCGAAGTGGGCGTAGAAGGCGCCGCTGGTCAGGCCCGCGTCCGCCATGAGTGTGGAGATCCCCGAACCGTCGAGGCCGTCTCGCTTGAACCGGCGGCCGGCCGCCTCGATGATCCGCTGCCTCGTCGCCTGCTTGTGCTCTTTCCCGTACCGGGCCACGAGCTCCTCCGTCATCGCCTCGCCGGACGGACCGCTTGCCCTCCACATGACTCTCACTCTAGGGTAATTGTATTACGATCATAATCTAATGAGTTCAGGAGATCATCATGGCGACGATTCGGCCGGTGGCGGTTGTGACGGGAGCGTCCTCGGGCATCGGGAAGGCGGCCGCCCTCGCGCTCGCGGAAGCGGGTTTCGGTGTGGTCGGCACAAGCCGGAACGCGGCCAAGGTCACCGCTGTCGACAGAGCGACCTTCGTCGACCTCGACGTCGTCAGCGACGCGTCGGTCACGTCTGCGGTCGAGGAGGTGATCGAGCGGTTCGGCCGGATCGACGTCCTGGTCAACAACGCCGGTGTCGGCTCGACGGGCGCCGCCGAGGAAAGCTCCGTCGCCCAGGCCCAGCGCGTCTTCGACACCAACGTCTTCGGCGTCATCCGTATGACCAGGGCCGTCCTGCCGCACATGCGCGCACAGCGAAGCGGTCGCATCATCAACGTCTCGTCCGTGCTCGGGATCATTCCCGCGCCGTACATGGCCCTCTACTCGGCGTCCAAGCACGCGGTCGAGGGCTACTCCGAGTCCCTGGATCACGAGGTCCGCCAGCACGGCGTCCGGACGGTCCTCGTCCAGCCCGCGTTCACCAACACCAGCTTCGAGGCCAACAGCATGTGGGCCGACACGCCCCTGCCGGTTTACGCCCGGCAGCGGCAGGTCTTCGAGCAGGTGATGGAGGCGGCGATCAAGGACAGCGACGATCCATCCATAGTCGCCAAGGCCATCCTCGCGGCGGCGACCGACGCCAAGCCGAAGCTGCGGTACACAGCGGGCGCGCTGGCCGGACGCGTCAGCACGCTGCGCCGCATCGTTCCCGCCCGGGCCTTCGACCGACAGATCCGCAAGCTCAACCGGCTGCCCGGTTGACGGAGAAACCCCCACTCAGCCAACACGCACAACTCACCAGGAGTCTTACGTGGATCTCTCCACCAGCACCGTCCTTGTCTCCGGAGCCAACCGGGGGCTCGGCCGGGCGCTCGCCGCCGAGTTGCTCAGCCGCGGCGCCACCGTCCACGCCGGTGCCCGCATCCCCGACCAGGTGGACCTGCCGGGCGCCAGGCCCATCGCACTCGACATCACCGACCACGCCTCCGTCGCCGCCGCAGCCGAGGCCACGGGCGATGTGACGGTGCTGATCAACAACGCCGGCTCCTCCACCGGCACCGACCTCTGCTCGCAGGCGACCTGGACAGCATCCGCCGGGAACTGGACACCCACTACTTCGGCACCCTCTCCATGGTCCGTGGCTTCGCCCCCCAGATCGCTGCCAACGGCGGCGGAGCGATCCTGAACATCCTGTCCGTCCTGTCCTGGTTCACCATCCCTGAGACCGGCGCCTACTGCGCGGCCAAGTCCGCGCAGTGGTCGCTGACCAACGCGCTGCGTCTGCAACTCGCCGACCAGGGCATCCGGGTGGCCGGGCTGCACGTCGGCTTCATGGACACCGACATGACCCGAGGCCTCACCGAGCCCAAGGCCGACCCCGCAGACATAGCCCGCATCGCTGTCGACGGCATCGCTGCCGACGCGTACGAGATCATCGCCGACGACACCAGCCGCTTGGCCCGGTCCGGGCTGGCCGTGGGCGTCGAGGCGCTCTACCCGCAACTGGCCGGGATCTAGCGACCTCGGACATACGGGCGCCGGAGTGCTCGGCTCCTCGACGCAAACCGCCGCCCACTGTTACCGACGCCGTACGCGCAGGCCGGGCTGTGGGTGGTGGCACTGCCGACGCCGCACGGCGGCCGGACACCTCGTTGGTGCGGCTGGCGTCTGGCGGCACGGAGACCGTGGCGATCATCCACACGGCGCCGTCCGGTTTCCCACGCGCACGGGTTGCGGTTGCGCGACATACGGCGCACCGCCGGGATCACCTCGGCCTCCGCGCCCTACCTGCTGCACGCACGTCTCGAAGGGCTTACCGCACGGCGGGGGGGGCGGGTGAACGTCCTGGACGAGGACCAGCAGACCCTGCTGGACGCCGGAGGGTACAGGGCCGCCGCGGGAGGACAGGATGCGGCCCGACGAAGAGCCGTACGTACTGACCGACACGGACCGGCTGCTCCTGTGTGCGTCGCGCGAAGACGCGCGGGTCGGCTACGCACCTCTCGGCGGCGGCCACCGGCACGGCGACGGTGGTCAGTGGGCTCGCCGAACTCCGTGCGCGCGGCGCGTTGTCGTCGACGTGGACGTGGCGCTCCTGGGCGTCACGGTGTCGGCGCCGTTGTGGACGCAGGTCGCACCGGACGCGGAGGCGCCCCACGCGTGCCTGACGCGTCGCCTGGCGTGGGATGCGGTGGCACGCATCGAAACGGCTCCGGTACTGGCACGTGCAGGGCGGCAGCCGATGCCGCGGACGCCCTGACCGGCTCCTGGCGAACTGCTTCGCGTCGGCTGGAAGGCACCCGTCAGATCGTCGTGGCGGTGGTGTGGTGCGGTCGGTTGTGCACCAGGAGGGCTGCGGCGACGGCCGCGGACAGGAACACGACGGCGATGACGGTCATGGCGACGTGCACACCCGAGGTGAAGGCGTCTGCGATCGCGGCGGTCACATTCGGCGGGGCCGCTCGGTGGCCGGCCCCGGTGGAGACGGCGTGCTCGACGGCGGGCCATGCCGCCCGGGGCACGTGGTGGGCTTCGAGCTGGGCCGGCAGGTGGGACTGAAGCCGGCTGGCGACCAGTGCGCCGAGGAGGGAGGTGCCCGTGACGGATCCGATCTGCCGGAAGGCGTTGACGGCTCCCGAGGCCATGCCGGCGCGCTCATGGGAGACGCTGACCAGGGCGGCGGCGGTACTCGGTGCGGCCACCATCCCGCTCGCGGCTCCGAAGAGCACGTACAGCCACCACACGTGGGAGTAGGGGGTGGTCGGCTCCACGGTGGTCAATCCGACCGCTGCGGCCGCTCCCACGAGGAAGCCCAGGGCCAGCGGGAGTTTGAAGCCGGTGAGGCGGATGACGCGTCCGGTCGCGTAGGCGACGATGACGTAGACGCCGAAGAAGGGCAGCAGACGCCACCCCACGGCCAGGGCGGACAGGTGCTGGACGCGCTCGTAGAAGAGCACCGACACGATGCCCATGCCGGTGAAGCCGAACAGGGAGACGGCCGCGACGAACATGACGGAGCTGAACGACACCGACCGGAACAGGGACATGTCCAGCATGGGTGTGCTGCCGGCGCGCTCGACGAGGACGAATCCGGTCAGGGCCGCGGCCGCGACGCACCAGGCGGTGAGGATGCGGGGGCTGGTGTAGCCGTCGTGTCCGCCTTCGATGAGGGCGTAGACGAGCGCGGCGATGCCCAGCACGGCCAGGACCTGGCCGGGGATGTCGAGCTTGCCTTCGGGGCCGCGCGATTCGGTGACGAAGGCGCCCACGGTCAGGGTGACCACGGCGAGGGCGGCGGTCGACAGGAAGACCGTGTTCCAGTGGAAGTGATCCAGCAGTGCGCCCGAGATCAGCGGGCCGACGGCGAGCCCGATGCCGGAGGAGGCTGCCCAGGCGGTGATGACTTCGGTGCGCCGGTGGGGATCGGTGAACGTTGCTCCCAGGATGGCCAGGCTGTTGGGCAGTATGAGGGCGCCGCCCAGGCCGGAGACGAGTTGGCCGGCGATGACGGCTCCGACTGAACTCGCGGCGTAGACCGTGAGGGAACCGATGATCATGACAACGGCGCCGGTGAGGAAGGTGCGCTTGCGACCGTAGAGGTTGCCGATGGTGCCCGCGGACATCACCAGGCTGGCCACCAGCAGGCTGTACGCGGAGGGGATCCAGACCAGACCGGTCGGTGAGACGTGCAGGTCGTCCTGGATGGGCGACAGCGCCGACACGGATGCGGTGATCAGCAGAAAGGTCGTCATGGCGCCCAGACACATCGCGACGAGCGTGACGGCCGCGGCGGTCCGGGAGGGCTGGTGCGGGGAGAGCCGGTTGCCGGTTCGCTCGTCGGCCGGCTTGAGCCGGCCCGGGCGCCGGGCCGCGGCGTGGGAAGGAGTGGAAGCCATGGTGTCCTCGTCTTGACTGGGCTGACTTATGTTTATCGAAGTCAGGTCGGACGCTATAGGCTGACTATGGTCAAGGCAAGTCAGGTGAGAGGCGGAGAGATGACTGATCTGCTGGCAGGACGGGAGGACTGGTCCATGGCCAACTGCTCCATCGCCCGCGCCCTGGAGGTCGTTGGCACCAGGACGGCGCTGTTGATCATGCGGGAGGCCTTCTTCGGCACTCGCCGGTTCGACGACTTCGCGCAACGTGTGGGCATCGGCGAACCCGCCGCCTCGGCACGCCTGAAGGAGCTCACCGCCGCCGGGCTCCTGGAGCGCGTCCCCTACCAGGAGCCCGGCCAGCGGACCCGGTACGCCTATCAACTGACCGAGAAGGGCCGGGACTTCCTGCCCGTACTCGTGGCACTTCGACAGTGGGGCGACACCTGGGCCGCGGACGAACAGGGGCCCCCGGTGGTCGTACGCCACAAGGAATGCGGCACCGCGGTGCACGCGGTGATCCGCTGCGACGAGGGGCACGACGTGCGGTTCGGGGAATCGTTCGTCGACGCGGGCCCGGGTCTCCTTCGCGTCGACCCGGACAGCGCCTGAACACATCGGCGGTGCGAGCACCCGGCACACTCGCCGGCCGACGCGTCGCCCGCCTTGCCGACGAGGCCCCTTCCATCGGGAGCGGCACGCCCTCGGGCATCGCGGGGTTCAGCGGTCGGCGGCCCTCGCCGCGGTCACCGGCCGGAGGCCATGGCGGGCAGCTCCGGCTGCTTCGTGAGCGGTGTCCGGCCTGTCAGCCGAGCGGCTGCGCCGCGGGGCCCGGACGGGTACGGGCCTCCGGCGGAATCAGCGGCCCGTGCCCCTCCCCGCAGACGACCACCGCTCGCAGGGGTTCGCCGCAGTCCGCATGACGAACCTCCAAGGGCGGGCCCTGAGGGTCCGCCGTGTACCGGTCGCCCCACTGCTTGAGCGCGATCATCGCGGGCCACAGGTCCCAGCCCTTGCGCGTGAGCCGGTACTCGTGCCGGGTACGGCTTCCCGGCTCACGGTAGGCGACGGTCTCCAGGATCCCGGCCGCGACCAGCTTGCGCAGCCGGTCCGCCAGGACGGCCTCGGACAGCCCGATGTGCCGCCGGAAGTCGTCGAAACGCCGTACGCCGTTCATGGCGTCCCGAAGCAGCAGCAACGACCACTTCTCGCCGACCAGGTCCAGTGTCCGGTGGACCGTGCAGTTCTCCGCGCTCGTCTCCAGCCACCTCATGCGCCCATCCTATGCTGACTTCATCATTGACAGCCAGATGACGGCACGGCTAGCTTCACTGAAGGAAGCCAGCCGTGTTGGGGAGTGGGAATGCGCAGGTCACGTACGTTCGAGTGGGAAGACCCCACCATCTCCGCCGGAGCTGTTGGTGATCACAGCGGTCTCGATTTCCTCCGCGAGATCCTGTCCGGGCGTCTGCCCGCCCCGCCGATCGCCGCCACCCTGGGCTTCACCCTGGAGGAGGCCGAGCACGGCCGGGCGGTCTTCGTACTGGTGCCGGGCGAGGAGCACTACAACCCGATCGGCAGCGTCCACGGCGGCGTCTACGCCACGCTCCTCGACTCGGCGGCCGGCTGCGCGGTGCAGTCCACGCTGCCCCAGGGCATGGGATACACCTCCATCGACCTGACCTTGAAGTTCCTGCGCCCGATCACCGTCGACACCGGCAAGGTCCGCGCCATCGGCACCGTCCTGAACAGCGGACGCCGCACCGCCCTCGCTCAGGCAGAGCTCCGCGACTCCGAGGACCGGCTGCTGGCCCACGCCACCAGCAGCTGCATGCTCTTCCCCGTCCCGCCCCGCTGACCTCCCCTCGCGCGCGGCTGCGATGAAGGCCCGGTCCCCCGGATGAGGCGACCACGCGGCTGCCAGGTCGGAGACACGCCCGGCGCTCCTGGACGGCCCCGTCGCATCCGGGCCCTGCACCTGCATCGGCCTGCTGCCACTACGGGGCGTCGATCAGGATCAGATGCGAGCGGCGCTCGGACTACGGCCGGGACACTCCATGGGCCGTGCGGCGTACTCAGTCCTTGACGGCGTGCAGGACGGCGGTGGCCATGCCCCGTTCACCACGTTCGTTGGGGTGGACGGAGGCAGCCGGGCTACTGGGGCGCAGCGGCTCGATCCAGCGGGTGCTCTCGGGAGAGCAGGCGTTGTGTTCCGAGGACGGGGTGAAGGTGTCGACGTACGTTGCTCCGGCGGCCCGCGCCCGGTACCGGAGCATGGTGTTGAGTTGCTGTTCCTTGTCGCGCAGAAACACCACGTCATCCGGTGCGAGGGGCATGGCGTCGTCGCAGTCGGTGCCCTTGGCGGGCAGGATCGCCGGGTAGCCGACCACGTAGACCCGTGCTCCGGGCGCCCGGCGTTTGATCTGGTGGAGCGCCCGGGCCAGTTGGTCGCCCGTGGTGTGGATCTGCTGCGCGATCGTGTCGGTGTCACCGGAGGTGTACCTCCTTTCGCAGGGCGCCTTGCCGGAGACATCCGTGAAGTGGTCCGCCAGTTCGTAGAGCGCTCCCGTGGTGACGCAGTTGGTGATCAGCGAGCTGAACCCGACGTCGTTACCGCCGATGCCGAGCGTGACCAGCATCGTGCCGGCGGACAGGGCGGACAGCTGCGCGGGATTGGTGCCGTGGTCGGTGGACTGGGGCGCGGTGAGGTGGGCGATGGTGGCGCCGCTGCAGCTGACGTCGCGGAAGTCGGCCGGTTCAATGCCGAGTTCCCGGGCGACCAGGGCGGGGTAGTTGCGGCCGGACCGGTCGCAGCCGGCCGGATCGCCGGTCTGGGGAGGGATCTTCGGGCCTGAGGTGTACGAGTCCCCGAGGGCGACGTACGGCCCCTTGGGCGGCTCCTTCTCGTGGTCGCTGTCGGAATTCCGTCCGACGCCGACTGCGGTGACCAGTACCCCGCAGGCCAGGGCGATGCCGATGCCGGTTCGTGCCAACGGTCCCATTGCTGTGTCCTGTTCTCGGGCGCGGATGCCTGGCTGGGGTGTGCCGAGGCGGGTGCGGTGCGGGGACGTAGCGGTGAACGCGGGCCCGGGGCGGGCGAGAAGGCGCCCGGCCGTCAGACGGTTCGGGCGAGTGGAGCGGGTGGGGTCATGCCGGGCGGACGAGTCCGGTGTCGTAGGCGAAGATCACGGCTTGGACGCGGTCGCGGGCGTCGATCTTTGCGAGGATGCGGCCGATGTGGGACTTGACCGTGGATTCGGCCAGGTGCAGGCGTTCGGCGATCTCCTGGTTCGTCCAGCCAGTGGCGATCGCGGTGAGGACATCGCGTTCGCGTGGGGTGAGGTCGTCGAGCCGGTGCTGTTGCGCGGTGTGGCCGGGGAGGCGGTCGGCGAAGGTGTCCAGGAGTTTGCGGGTGAGGCGGGGAGAGATCACGGCTTCGCCGGCGGCCACCGCGCGGACGCCGGCGACGAGTTCTTCAGGCTGGGCGTCCTTGAGGAGGAAGCCGCTGGCACCGGCGCGCAGGGCTTCGTAGGCGTACTCGTCGAGGTCGAAAGTGGTCAGGACGAGGATGCGGGAGCGGCTTCCGGAGTCCACGATGCGGCGTGTGGCCTCGATGCCGTCCATTCCGGGCATGCGGACGTCCATCAGGACGACGTCGGGGCGCAGTTCGGCGGTCGTGCGGACTGCTTGACTGCCGTTGGCGGCCTCGCCGACGACGGTGAGGTCCGGCTGGGCTTCCAGGAGCATGCTGAAGCCCATGCGCTGCAGGGCCTGGTCGTCGACGATGAGGACGGTGGTCATGCCGGGTGCGTCTCCGGTGAGGACGGGGGTCCCCCCGCTCGGCCGGAGCCGGGCGCGGGAGCGGGCGGGTTGGGGACGAGAAGAGCGCGGACGGTCCAGCCGCCGTGGGTGTTGGGTCCGGCGGTCACCTCGCCCTGGTAGAGGGCGGCGCGCTCGCGCATGCCGACCAGGCCCCGGCCGCTGCCGGTACGGCCACAGTGTGAGGGTGCGGTACGCGGTGGGCCGGCGTCCTCAACCGTGAGGCGCACCAGGTCGGGGCCTCCCGTGAGGGAGACGTGGATCGACGTGTCGGCGGCGGCGTACTTGACGGCGTTGGTCAGGGCCTCCTGGACGATGCGGTAGACGGACAGCTGGAGACCTGGGGCCAGGTCAGTGAGGTCGCCGTGCGCGTTCAGGGCGACGGTGGGGCCGGCGGCGCGGACCCGGTCCAGCAGGGCGTCAAGATCGGCCAGGCCAGGCTGTGGGGCGAGCAGGGCGTCGGGCGGCTCGTCGTCGACCGTGTCGCGGTCCTCGCCGATGACGGCGAGCAGGCTGCGCAGTTCGGCCAGGGCGTCCCGGCCGCTGGTGCTGATGATGCGGAGCGTCTTGGCGCCGCGTTCCGGTTGGGTCCCGGCCAGGGCGGCGGCGCCGTCGGCCAGGCCGACGATGACGGCGAGGGTGTGGCCGAGGATGTCGTGCATCTCGCGGGAGACGCGGGCGCGTTCCTGCGCGGTGGCGAGCTGGGCCTGCTGATCGCGCTGCTTCTTGAGGCCGTCGATGTAGGCGTGGGCCAGCCGCACGAAGAGGCCGAGCACCGCGAACGCCGCCACGGCGATCATCGCCATCAGCGTGATGAACTCCGGACGCGTCGCGTACTCCAGCTGGCGGCCGTTCCAGAAGACGTAGGCCCACGCGGCCAGTTGCACGATGGTGACGCCGATGGCGAGGGCGACCTGGCGCGGTGGGCAGTGACGGCCGACGTTGAACAGGGCGACCACCCGGGCGGATTCGGCGCCGGTCAGCACACCCATGGGGAGAGCCACGACGGAGGCGGCGGTGGTGAGGGCGAGGACCAGCATGGGCCTGCGTTCCCGCCACAGCAGCGGAACGCAGAAGGCAAGGATGAGGGGCAGCTTCTGGTCAGCGATGTTGTACGGGTTGAGGTAGGCGTCGCTGCCGCCCGCGAGGCAGAAGGCCGGCACACCCCAGCGCCGGACCCAGGGGTGGGCCCGGTCGGCCCGTCGCCATGAGGCCAGCCGGGAGATGACCGAGACGATCACACGCTGCTCGGGATCGCTGGTCAGGGTCTCCAGGAATCGGCGCTCGTCCGGGCGAGGGGCGGGCGCGGGGGCGCTCGGTGCGGTCACGGAGTGGGCCCTCCACGTTGTCGGGGCCGCCCGCCGGTCTCGGGGGATGGGACCGGCGGGCGGGGCTGGTGGTCGGCCGGGAGCCGGCCGAGTCTGTGGGAGCGGGTTCTGTGCCTGGCTCCCGTCACTTCCTGCGGAGTAGCTTCTTCAAAGGCTTCTTCCTCACCGGAACCTCCTGCTGGTCCGAGTGGGCGGAGTCGGTGTCGGCGGTACGTGCACGGCGCTGCTTGAGCGCGGAGAGTCCTCGTGGTGTGGAACGGCGCTGTTGGGGAGGTGTCGGTTCCTCCGGGTCGACCGGTGCGTGGAGGTCGGCGACGACACAGGGCGCGCTGATGCCGTCCGAGCCCGCGCGGCTCCCGGCGACGCCGACGAGTACGGGTTCAGGCCGTTGAGGCGCGAAGCCCGTCTGCCCGCCCTCCAGTGCGTGGCGCAGCTTCTCACCCTCGACGTCCACGTTCGGCATTGCCTTGTCCAGCCACTTCGGCAGAGCCCAGGCCCGTCGGCCGAGCAGGGCCATCACCGCGGGGACGATGGTCATGCGGACAACGAAGGCGTCGAAGAACACCGCCGAGGCGAGCCCCAGGCCGATCGACTTGATGAGTGCCGCGTCGTCGAGGAGGAATCCCGAGAAGACGGAGATCATGATGATCGCGGCGGCGGTGACGACCCGGGCGCTGTGGCGGAAGCCCTGGACGATGGCCGTCGTGGGCTCGGCTCCGTGGACGTATTCCTCGCGCATCCGGGTGACGAGGAAGACCTCGTAGTCCATGGCGAGGCCGAAGACGACACCGATCAGCAGGATGGGCAGCAGGCTGACGATGGGGCCGGTCTGGTCGATGCCGAAGAGGTCCTTCAGCCAGCCCCACTGGAAGACCGCGACGAGAACGCCGAGCGTGGCGACCACGCTGAGCAGGAAGCCGAGGGCGGCCTTGAGCGGAACCAGGATCGAGCGGAAGACCAGCAGGAGCAGGATCAGCGCCATCCCGACGACGATGGCCAGGTAGGGGATAAGGGCCTGGCCGAGCTTGGCGGAGACGTCGATGTTGACGGCGGTGAGTCCGGTGACCATCAGGTCGGCGCCGGTGTCCTTGTGCAGGGCGGCACTGTGGTCGCGGATGTTGTTGACCAGGTCCTTGGTGGCCTGGCTCGTGGGGGCGCTGCCCGGGACGACACCGATCAGGGCCACGTCGCCGGACTGGTTGAAGGCGGCTTCGCGGACGGACGCGACGTCCTTCAGACCGGCCAGCACCGCGCCGGCCTCCTTGGCGGCGGCCTTGGGGTCGTCACTGTCCTGGGCGTCCACGACCACGGTCAGCGGTCCGTTGAAGCCCGGTCCGAAGCCCTTGCTGAGGGTGTCGTAGGCGACGCGCTGCGTGCTGTGCGGGGGCTTCATCGAGTCGTCCGGCAGGGCCAGACGCAGCGACATGGCAGGCAGTGCGAGTACGCCCAGGCCGATCACCGAGACCACGAGGACCTTGACCGGGTTGCGGGTGACGTACTTGGCCCAGCGCACGCCCATCGCGTCTCCCTCGCCGCGCTCCAGGGCCCTCATGCGGCGGGTCAGCAGCTTGCCCTTCATGATCCGCCTGCCGGCGAAGCCGAGGACAGCGGGCAGCAGGGTCAGCGCGATCACTACGGCGACGGCAACGGCGAAGGCGGAGGCCAGGCCCATCGAGGTCAGCGAATGGATGCCGATGACGCTCAGGCCGCTGAGCGCGACGATCACGGTCAGACCCGCGAAGACGACCGCCGAACCCGCGGTGCCCAGTGCCCGTCCACAGGCTTCCTCGGGTTCGTGGCCGTCCCGGATCTCGTTGCGGTAGCGGGAGACGATGAACAGGGCGTAGTCGATGGCGACTGCCAGGCCCAGCATCAGCGCCAGAGTGGAGGCCTGGGAGGCCATGTCGAAGAACTGGGTGGCGATCGTGATCGACAGGACGGCCGCCCCCACGCCGAGGATCGCGGTGAGCAGGGGCAGTCCGGCCGCGATCAGCGAGCCGAACGTGATCACCAGGGCGACGGCGGCGACCACGAGACCGAGCAGTTCGGCCAACTTGCTGGCGGCCTTGTCCGCGACGGCGTTCCCGCCCAGGCTCACCTTCAGACCGGCCTCCTCGCCCTGCTTGACGACGTCGGTCTGAACGTCATGGGCGGCGCTGCCGACGTCGGCCTGCGCGACCTTGTAGGACACCTGGACGTAGGCGATGGTGCCGGACCTGCTGACCAGGCCGCTGGAGAAGGGGTCGGAGACGCTCGACACCTGCGGCGACTTCTCCAGCTTCGCCACCAGCGACTCGATCTCGGCCTTGTTGGCGCCGGAGGTGAGCTTCTGTCCGCCCGGCGCCTCGAACACGACACGGGCGGTGGCGCCGTTGGCGGATGCCTGCGGGAACTCCCTCTCCAGCAGGTCGATCGCCTTCTGCGACTGCGTGCCCGGAAGGCTCAGGCCGTCCGTTGTGGTGCCGGACGAGCTCATGGCGCCCATACCGATGGCGGCCAGGACGGCGATCCACACCATCGTGAAGAGACGTCGTCGGCGGAATGCCAACCGGCCGAGCCGATAGAGGAAGGTGGCCACGGATAACTCCCGCAGGAAGAAGAGATCATTGTGTGAACCGGGCCTGACTGACCCGTGATCTCAAGCTAGGAGCGGTTTCTCGGTCACTCTGCCCCCTGCGGCACCCGATCCGGCGGAGCCGGTTAGTACCGCAGTACTAACGCCTGTCATCCCTGAGCCTCGGCGATCGCGACGCCCCGGCATCATGGACCGTCCTCGGATCGGCCGGCGTCTTCTGCCGCCGTCTTCGCCTGGATCTCGGCACGGACGGACGCGAGCCAGGCCCGCTCCGCGTCGATCCGCTGGATCCCGTGGTCGAGCGCCCGGCGGCTCCAGTACTCGTCCCGTGCCGCCGCCAGCGCGGCGGTGCCGTCCCGCTTCCGGGCCAGGATGTAGTCCTGCGTGTCCAGGATCCGAAGCTGTTCCTCGGGGGTCAGCCAGCCGAAATGCACCAGCCGTGCCATGAACTCACGTCCGTTGTCGGCCGTGTCCTCGGGCAGTTCCGCGAGCAGGTCGTGCAGGAGCTCACGGCCGACGTCGGTGATCGAGTAGACGTGGCGCGGTGGTGCGCCCTCGTGCTCCTCGGCACGTCGCAGTACTGCCTGCGACTCCACGAACTGGCGCAGCCGGGGGTAGAGCGAGTTGTTCGACAAGGTGTGCCCCGTCGCCGCCTCGATCTCCCTGCGCAGTTCGTAGCCATGCCTTGGTCCTTGCGCAAGCTCCGCCAAAAGGAGGATCTCAATCCACATGGGTACAGGTTACTGTGACCTAGGTTGTCGTAACACTGCACACCACATGGCACGGCACAACGGCCTCCCAGGAAGGAGTCGATGATGCCTGTCGTCGACATCACCGTCAGACGTGGCCGGAGCCAGAGCGTGCTCCGGGCGATCGCCGACGGCGTGCACGAGGCGCTCGTCGAACAGTTCGGTATCCCGGTCGAGGACCGGTTTCAGGTCATCCAGCAGAAGGAACCGTACGAGTTCATCTACAGCCCTGACTTCCTCGGCGGTCCCCGCACCGAAGACTTCGTGCTGGTCCGCATCGTCGTCGGCAAGGAACGCCCCGTCGAGAAGAAACACGCCCTGTACCGCGCCATCGTCGAAAACCTCACCCGACGGGCCGGCGTCAACGCGGAAGACGTGTTCATCATGCTCGACGCGGTAACGGCTTCGGACCTGTCCGCAGCCGGTGGCCGCCCGTTCAATCCCCCACACCTGGACACGATCGACGAGCAAGGGCATCCGGCTCCGCCCGGGCCCGGTACCGATCTCCGTCTGCCGCACCGGGATCCGGAGCAGAACGCCTAGTTCGCACAACTGTGTTGATGCTCAGCGGGGCGTTCTTGACGCTGCTCCGGAACACGTTCAGCTCCCGGCGGCGGCCTTTTCGGCGCGGGACAGGGCGACGTCGAGGACGACCAGGAGGGCGTCCCTGACCAGACCCGTCTTCCGTGCGTCGAACACGATCAGCGGTACCTGCTCGGTCAGGTCGAGTGCCCACCGCACCTCATCCAGGTCATGCTCCACGATCCCGTCGAACGCGTTGACGGCGACCGCGAAGGGGATGTTCTTGTGCTCGAAGTAGTCCACGGCCGCGTAGCAGTCGTCCAGGCGGCGGGTGTCCACGATCACCAGACCGCCGAGTGCTCCCCGGACCAGGTCGTCCCACATGAAGCCGAACCTCTCCTGGCCGGGTGTGCCGAACAGGTACAGCTTCAGGGTCGCGTCGATGGTGAGGCAGCCGAAGTCCATGGCGACGGTGGTCGTGGTCTTTCCGGGGGTGTGCCGGAGGTCGTCCACGCCCGCCGCGACCTCGGTGATGGCGGCCTCGGTGGTGAGCGGCCGGATCTCGGAGATCGCGCCCACGGCGGTGGTCTTGCCCACCCCGAAGCCGCCGGCGATGACCAGCTTGACCGGCAGTGGCGGCTGTTCAACCGCTGTGGCGGAGTGTGCCCCTTGAGTCGGGGACGGCACGGAGACCATCGATGACCCTTCGCAGTACGGAGATGTCCTGGGGTGTTCCGGCGTTCGGCACGTAGACCGCCAGGTGGCCGGCGGCGCGCAGGTCCTCGGTCAGTACCCGGACGACGTTGAGGTGGAGTCGCAGTCGGGCGGCCAGTTCCGCCAGTGACTGCGGCTGTTGGCAGGAAGTGACGAGGTCACGGTGTTCGAACTTGAGTGAGCGAAGGGCGGCTAGCCCGTCCGAGGTGGCCACGACCTGGGTTTCGAGCGGGAGCACGGACCCGGCGCCGCCGCCCGACACGCGGCCGGCGGTCAGCAGGAACGGCCGGATCGCGGGGGCGCGGCCGACGGGCTCCGGTGAGCCGTCGCCGTCCTCTGCTGCCTCGCGTGGTCCTGGTCCACGGACGGCCATCACCATGCCTCCTCAGGGTCAGCCGGCCGGCGTGGCGCCGACGTTGTTCTTCAGTTCCAGCACCAGTTGGGGGGTGAGCGCGGCCCCGGCCCGGTTGGCGAAGAGAGCCATCTCGTAGGCGATGGTGCCCAGCTTCGCCTCCCTGGAGGTGACCACTCCGAGGACGGCGCCGCTGCCTACGGCCGACACGAGGACATGGCCGCCCTCCATGTCGATGATGACTTTGTTGAGGCTGCCCAGGCCGTAGTTGCCGGAGGCGCCCGCGGCCAGACTCGTCAGGCCGGAGACGATCGCCGCGAGCCGCTCCGAGTCGGCCTGGTCGCGCAGTTGGGTGACCGCGATCAGCAGGCCGTCGGACGACACCGCGATCGCGTCGACGACCCCGGCGGTCTTCGTGGCGAACCGGTCGAGCAGCCAGGTGAAGTCGGCCGCCGCGGCTCGCAGGTCGGTTGGTTCCGTCTGCTCGGGACGGCTGTCACCTGTCGACGTGGTCACTGGCCCGGCTCCTTCTGGGTGTGCTGTGGTGACGATGGCGATCGTTCCTCCTCGGGACCCGGCTCGGGCATGGTGCTGTCTCGCTCCGCCCTGCGGAAGGCGTCCTCGAACTCGTCGAGTTCCGCACGGACCGCCTGGGCGTCGACGGGCCTCAGCACCGTGGGGATCGCCCGGTCGGCCGGAGGTGTGGTCGTGGCGAGCGTGGCGCCCCGGATCCGTCGCCGCAACGGAGTGCGGGACTCCTTCGCGGGCTCGTCGGATCCGCTGCCGCGCGCCGTTCTCGTACGGCGCGGCAGGAGGCCCTCCTGCGACGGGATCACCGGCCGGCGCCGCAGTACCGGGGCGGGGGCGGCGGGCACGGGCAGGCGAGTGCCATGCTCCGGCTCGGACTTGGCGGGCACAGGCACCGGCCCGTCGGCGGGGACGGTCGCCGGCGCGTCGGCCTGGTCCGGCCCGGAGGACGGCGACGAGAACACGGGGCTCATCGTCAGCAGGAGTGAGGAGGGGATCCAGACCGTACTGGTGACCCCGCCACCCGGTGTGCGGCTCAGGGCGACCCGTACGCCCCAGCGCCGGGCGAGGGCTCCGACCACGAAGAGGCCGAGCACCTTCGTCGGCACCAGGTCGAGGCGTTCACGGCGGACCAGTCGGGCGTTCTCCTCGGTGAGGCGTTCCGCACTCATGCCCAGGCCGTGGTCGATGACCTCGATCAGTGCCCCGCCGTCCGCGGTGACGTCGGTGCCGGGCCGCACCGTGACCTCCACCGGCGTTTCGGACGGCGAGAACTCGACCGCGTTCTCGAGCAGTTCGGCGAGCATCAGCGTGAGGTCGTCATGGATGTCGGGCGCGATGGTGACCTCCGTCTCCGCCCGCAGGGACACCCGTTGGTACCCCTCGATCTGGCCAAGCGCGGCCCGGATGACGTTGCCGAGGGTGGTGGGACGGGCCTCGACGGCGGTCTCCCGGATACCGGCCAGCAGCATCAGGCTGTCGGCGTTGCGCTGCAGGCGGACGGCGATGTGGTCGATGCGGTAGAGCTGGTCCAGGAGGCCCGGATCGGTCTCCTCGCTCTCCACGGCATCGATCAGCAGGAGCTGACGCGAGGTCAGACTACTGACGCGGCGCCCGACGTTGCCGAACATCTCGGCGACGTTGCGACGGCTTTGCACCTGCCGCTCCAGCAGTTGGGCGGCCGCGGCCTGCACCTGATTGAACGCCTCTGCCAGTTCGCCGATCTCGTCGCGGACCGGGACCGGGATGGGCCGTGTCCGCAGCGGAGTGCCGTCGGCGGCGTCGTCGTCCGCGACCCGTGCGAGTTCCTCGCCCGCGACGTCGACGACCTGCTGCGCGGCACCGGTCAGAGCCGTCACCGGGCGCAGGACCGAACGCCGGACCAGGACGGAGAAGGTCATCCAGACGGCGAAGCCCAGCACGAGCAGACCGACCATGAGCAGTGCCTTGCGCAGGGCGCTCGCGGAGGCGGCGTCGGCGCGGGCGGCGATCTGCTCGATCAGCGACCCGGTGATCCGCAGGCGGGTCTCGGCCTGCTTGCTCGCGGTGGTGATCGCCTCGCGCATCTGCGCCGGAGTCCGGCCCTG
This sequence comes from Streptomyces sp. NPDC046862, assembly GCF_040704615.1. NCBI lineage: Bacteria > Bacillati > Actinomycetota > Actinomycetes > Kitasatosporales > Streptomycetaceae > Streptomyces > Streptomyces sp. NPDC046862. Next base: position 55,350 of record NZ_JBEYXP010000055.1, read on the forward strand.
CAGCGATGCCGGATCGATCTGGAGCTGCGCGAACTGCGACTCGACGCCGTTCTGCTCGGCAGCGCGCTCGATGCCGCCGAGGAGCATGATCTGCTTCGGCGTGGCGATGCGCTCGAAACGGGCCGCGTCGTGGTCGTAGAGCTCGTGGGCGCCGACGGCGCGGGAGTACTCGGTGAGCGCGTTGGCGTCCCGGCTCTGCGCGGAGAAGACGGCGCTTTCGAATGCCGCGTGCGCGGCGTCGGCACGCAGGACCGTGTCGAGCAGGGTGATGACCGAGGAGGACGAGCTGCCGGAGAAGCTGTCGAGCCCGATGCCGTCGATCAGGTAGTCGACCGCCGCGGCGTAGGCGGGGTCGATGTCGGCCGCGGGAACGTATCCGCGTTCCAGCTTGTCGCGCAGGACGGCCAGGTCCCGGAGGTAGTCCAGGCCCTGCGCCTCCTTCTTCGGCAGGCTCGACCCGAACGCGGAGCGTACGGCGGCGATCTGCGCGTCGGTGTCCCGCTGCGCCTTGCGGTACTCGGCGGTCGACGGCTGTGCGGCTCCCGGGCGGGCCGAGTCGTACCGCACGGACAGTACGAGCGCCAGCCGGTGTTCGGCCTGCACCTCGTTGATCAGTCGCGTGACCTGCTTGCTGTCGCGCACCAGCGCCGCGATCCGGTCGGCCTCCTGGGCCTGTGCCACCTGGCCACTGACGCCGACGCCGAGCAGCGCGCCGACGGCGAGGACCGGCGCGATCACCAGGATGTTGAGCTTGCGCCGGAACGGCCATCGGTCGAGGAGGGTTGCGGCCCGCCGCCGCAACAAGGGCGAGATGCCCCCGGGTTCGGGCGGGGTTCGTGCGAGCGATGGGTCCACGGTGTTCGCGGGCACCCGGCCTCCTTCGACGGCTCCTGAGCGGTGACCGGCTGCCGTTGCTTCCGGACCGCACCAGCATCGGAGAGCGGACAGGGCACCGCCGAGGTACACCTCGCAACGGGGCAGGGACTTTCAGCCACTTGTCCGGAACTGGCCGTGTGAGAGTACCGCCTGCACGGGCGTTGACAAGGGGGTACTTGAACAACGGTTGATGACGAATCCCGTCTTTCGTCCGTCGCCGCGCGTAGATACATCGTGCACCGTGGGTGGCCGACAACCCCTGTCGGCAACCTGCTACATTCCCACCCCAGCACGCCCGGGTGCCGACCCTGGTCGCCCTGACGTCGGGTCGTGCACCGGGACCGTCGCCACCCGAGACCCGTCCCTCTCCTCCCCCACGCAAGCCCCCTACCTCTCGCGCCCCGTGAGGAGATTCCGTGCACCACACCCGCAAGGCTGCCGTGACGGCCACCGCGCTGCTGGCGGTGGCCGCCACCACGATGGCCGGCTGCGAAGACGGTTCCAGCAGCACCGCGTCCAGCGCCGGTTCCGCGAAGTCCGCGGAGCCCGGCTGCCCCACCGTCCTCGCCAACGCGAAGCGGGTCGTCAAGAAGGCCGAAGACGTCAACGCCCCGTGGGGCGGCCCCACCACCGGCCCCAGGGCCGTCCCCGGCAAGACCATCGTCTACATCGCCCAGACCCTGACCAACCCCGGTGTCGCCGGTGTCGCTCAAGGTGTCCAGGAAGCAGCCCAGGTCATCGGCTGGGACGTCCACACCATCAACGGACAGGGCACGCCCGCCGGCATCCGGGACGCCTTCGACGACGCGCTCGCGCTCAAACCCTCCGGCATCGTCATCGGAGGCTTCGACCCGAAGTCCACCGCCCGCCAGGTCGAACGGGCCAAGGCCGCCGGCATCCCGCTGATCGGCTGGCATGCCATCGCCAGGCCGGGCCCCAGCAAGGATCCCGAGCTCTTCAGCAACATCACCACCCGGGTCGAGGACGTGGCGAAGATCAGCGCCGACTGGATCATCGCCCGGTCGGAAGGCCGCGCGGGGGTCGTTGTGTTCACCGACGCGTCCATACCCTTCGCCAAGCGCAAGTCCGACCTGATCAAGAAGGAACTCGCCACCTGCTCCGACGTCAGTCTGCTGAGCTACGAGGACATCCCCATCCCTCAGGCCAACAGCCGCACCATCAAGGCGGTCTCCTCCCTTCTGTCCCGCTACCACGGCAGGTGGACCTACTCCGCCGCCATCAACGACCTGTACTTCGACCATGCCGCCGAGGCCCTGCGCGCCGACGGCAAGGACGGGGCCGGCGCCCCCTACAACATCGGTGCCGGCGACGGCGACCCGTCGGCCTTCGAACGCATCAACGGCAGGCAGTTCCAGGCGGCCACCGTGCCCGAGCCCCTCTCCGAGCAGGGATGGCAGGTCATCGACGAGTTCAACCGGGCCTTCGCCGGAAAGCCGGCCAGTGGATATGTCGCGCCCGTCCATATCAGCACCGCCGCCAACAGTGGCGGCGCACTGTCCTGGGACGCCGAGGGCTACCGCGAGGCCTACCGGAGGATCTGGGACAAGTAGCGAGTCCGGTCCAGGCCACCCGCCGTCAGGGGTGTGGCTTGTCCGGTGGCGGCGGCAGCGCCATCATCCGCCCGACCAGCTCCCCCTCGACGAACAGGTCGACCCGGCGCCACTCCGGCCAGTACTTCGCGGTCCAGGCGTCGCGGGAGCGCAGGAACGCCTCCATCGAGCCGTACGTCTCCGGATCCGGCAGCCCGCCACCGGCGATCTTCATCCCGGAGAGGGTCAACTCGCCGTTCGCCTCGGCCGGGTACTCGCCGTGCCCCTCGCCCCGGCAGGGCGGACGGGCGGAGAGCGGTCCCAGCGCGTCCTGGACGGCCTGCGCGGCGGCGCGTACCCGGTCGTCGGCGAGGTCGTGGTTGTAGGACGTGGGGCCCTCTGGGGAGGTGAAGCCGAGCAGCAGCGGTGCCGGCCCCCTGGCGTCCAGGACGGCGCGGATCTCGGCCAGGTCGCGTTCGAACAGCATCCGTCCTGTGGCGTCCGCCCCGGGCAGCGGGGCGTCCAGGTCGGCCGAGTCGTACGGGAACATCGCCGACGCTCCGGCCACCACGATCTGGTTCTGCTCGGTGAAGACCGGAACCGGTCCGCTCTCGGGTTTCGCGGCCTGCAGCAACTGGTCGAGGGTGCCCAGCAGTCCACCGCACAGACCGACCCGGAAGAGCTCGACGTCCACCGACTTGGGCCGCCAGTCCTTCCACCAGTTCGGGTTGAGCAACTGTCCCCAGTTGCCGGGTGGTTTGATCAGTCCGCTGTCGTCCTTGTCCAGCACCGCGTCCAGCCACAGGCCGTTGGACAGCCGTAGCTGCCACAGTGAGCTGTCCAGGATGGTCTTCGTCAGCAGGTTGCCCACCTGGAACTTGCTGGTGACCGAGGCGACCAGCAGGATCGAGCCGCCGAAGTCGTTCGGCGAGCGCAGGTCCAGTTCGGACCGGAAGTCGATGCTGCCGATGTCGATGTTGGTCAGGTCGCTCGGTTTCTTCTCCGGGGGCTTGTTCTTCTCCGGGGGCTTGGACTCGGTCGCGTCGGACGGTGCCGGTTCGATGGCCACGTCCTTGAACCGCTCGGCTCCCTCGGCGCCGAATGCCCCGGTCAGTCCCGCGTCGATGCGGCCGAGCAGCACGAACATCGGGATGCGTGACGGGTTCTCCCATTCCACCGGCTCGGGCTCGCCGGTTTCCGGGCGGCCGAACCGGTCGTAGATCCGCTTGCCGTTGGCGTCGTACTTGAAGGTCAGCTTGAACTTCTCGATCGTGACGATGCCCACCGAGCCGGCCAGCCGGAGCGCGGTGACGATCTTCTGCCTGCCGATGTCGTGGAAGGTCAGCCGGTACATGAAGGTGGCGTCGGCGCCCACCCCCAGTTCCCGGATCGCCTCCTGGACCCGCTGGGACGACCAGCCCGTCTTGGTGGGTGAGGGTTCGGCGGCCTCGTCCTGAAGTACCTCGTTCAGCCAGCCGTAGTACGAGTGCCAGGTGCCGTCGATCTCCAGCCCGAAGTTCCTGCCCACCATCGCCATGCGGTCCCGCAGCCTGGTCCGCCACGGCTCGTCGATGCCGAACTCCAGCATCGCGGCGATCTCCTGACGGGTGATGGCCCGCGCCTGCTTCTCGTCCTTCTGTCCCTTCCACCGTTTGAGCGCGAGTGCGAGCCGGGGTTCGACCAGCTGGGCCTGCGGGCCGACTCGGCTGTGGCTGACCAGGGACAGCCGCTCGGCCATGACCCGTTGGGGAATGGGCCTGCTCTGGTCCATGGAGGTCTCGGTGCGCAGCTTCTCCGGCAGCGTGGCGATCAGCCGGGCCGGCCATCGGACGGTGGGTTCGACGTGCTTGAGCGCCAGCATCGGCTTGTCGGCCTTGTCGTCGAAGCCGAGCAGCAGCCGGCCCCCCAGCTCCTTGGTGTACTGGAGGTACCCGCGGCCGGAGAAGCCCTCGGCGAGGAGCCGGACGCCGTCGGACATCCACGGGTCCAGGGGATTGAACATCGGCGGTGGCGACGACGGCCCCAGCAGGTCCACTGGCCCGACGTCCCTGAGCCGACCGATGAACCAGCGGATCGGGATCCGTGCCCCTGTCTCGGCCAGCTGTTTGCCGTCCTTGTCGATGGCGAACCCCCGCGCCACCCCGTGCGCCCAGTTGGACTTTCCCTGGACCGTGACCGAGTTGACCCCGCCCAACCCGCCGGGCGGCCGGCTGAACCAGATGGCCAGCCCGCTGCCGACCTGGTTGATCTGCACCAGCAGCGGGCTGACCGTGTTGGTGCGGTCCCCGTCGGCCTCCCAGAAGCCGGTGAGGTCGAAGAAGGTTCGCCGGCCGGGCTGGGCGATCCTGCGCCGGGGCCTACGGATCGGCGCCGACGGGGTGAGAAGCCGTTGCTGTGGCTTGCGGGGTGGTTCGGGCGGGCTGATCCGGGGTGGCTGCGGGGGGAACATCAGTCCTGGCCTCCGAGCCCGCGGCCGATGCCGATGTCGATGCCCGTGGGGTCGGTCTGCTGGCCGGTGCGCGGGTCGTACGTCACCTCGACGGCTGCGACCTGGTCGGTGGGCAGCACCTCGATCCACTGGTCGAAGACCTTGTAGGGCTTGTCGCTCTCGGCCTGGAAGCCCTTGTCCAGCGGATCGAATCCCTTCTCGTAGACGAGGTCCGTCGGCAGGTAGTTCAGCGTCACCCCGGGTTCCAGCTGTTCGGTGACCACTTTGCGGCTCTCGGCGTACTTGGCGGTCACGGTGATCGCCACGTAGCGCAGCACGTCCCGGATGGTGAGCTGGCTGGGGTCCAGGGTCTGGTACCGCTGACGCAGTGCCGGGTCGGACCACACGTAGGCCTTCAGTGCCTTGAGGATGAGCGGGTTCTCCCCGGCCGTGGCCGGCTGGTACAGGTCGTCCAGTCCTTCCGCGCCCTCGATGCTGGGGTCGGACAGCCAGTTCAGCGCGGCAAGTTCGCGGCCGGGCCGGATCGGCATCACGGCCTTGACCCAGGGCGCGTTGAGGAAGGCGTTGCGCTGTTCGTCGCCGTCCAGTTGCAGCAGCCAGCCCAGCGAGCTGCCCATGCGGGCCGGTTCGGAGTCGGCGGTGATGAAGTAGTTGTCCGGCCGGGCCATGTCCTCGTTGCTCGCCCAGCCCGAGGTGTAGTCGTCCAGGCTGGTCGGGCTGGTGGTGACGATCCTGGCGACCGCCTCGCTGGGCCTGCCGTCCCGGCCCCTGAGTACCTCCGGGACGTCGACCTCGCCCATCTCGCCCAGTTCGGGGGCGAAGTTGGGGTGTGCCTCGTGCAGCTTGGGCCGCCACCACTCCGGAGCCACGAAGTAGAGCATCGCCTCCACATCGAAGATGGAGTTGATCAGTTCGGCCAGCTTGTGCAGCATCACCGCCTGGGCGGGCACTTGCCCGTTGACCGTCATCAGCTGCTCGAGCAGCCGGCGGTAGACCACCACCCGCTCCTCCTCGCGGAGCACGCTGTAGTCCCGCTGCCTGATCCTGCTCGCGGCGGCGATCCGTTCGGTGGCCGCCTTCAGGTAGGCCTCCCGCTGCTTGCGGTCCAGCTCCAGGTCCCGTGTGGCGGCCTTCGCCTTGTTCGCCTCGGCGATCTCCTGCTTCTTCGCGTCGGTCGGGCGGTACGTCACCGGCACACTGAAACTGAAGGACTCCCCCTTGTCGCCGTGGGCGTTCATGATGAACACCGACAGCGAGGGGTGCCTCGGCAGGGGCGGTTGCTTCCGCTGCGGGAACCCGAACCCCTTGGGCAGCGGCGGAATGAAGATCGGCTTCGTCCGGTTGAGGACGAAGTCCAGGGTGGCGGCCTCCGCCAGCCAGCGCACCTCGCCCACGGACGCCGGCTCGTAGCCGTCCCGGGGCCGCAGCTCGACATCACAGACCCACCAGGCGTTGTCCACGTTGCCGTCGCTGGGTGGCCTGAGGTAGCCGTTGAAGGGATAGCCGAAGGTGACCTTGACCTCCTCGGTGTAGTCCTCGGGGATCGGGATCTCCGGAGCCGGGGCGATCGCGGTGACGTCCGGCGGGGCCGCGACGTGCACCAGCTTGGCGATGCCCAGCGCGGCGCCCGGGTCGTCCACGTACGACTGCCAGCACAGCTGGGTGCCGAGGTCCTGCACCTGCACGCCGACCCGGCGCAGCTTGCGGCGCAGTTCGTAGTTGACCAGCTTCTGGGTGGTGTTGGAGAGCACGTATCGGCGGCTGCTGCTGTCGGTGGTCTCGGTGACCGTACGGAACGTGGTCTTGAAGTTGCGCTTGATCTCGGTGGTCAGCCGGTCGGTCTGCTGCCGCATCTGCTTGTGGGTCTGCTCGCGGGCCTGCCGCTGCGTGGTGTCGAGGTCCATCGAGGCGGTCTCGTTGGCGTCGCCCCACACCCAGGTCTGGTTGCTGGACACCGAGAAGCCCAGTTTGGTGTTCTGCTCGTTCTCCTGCTTGACCGCGCTGGACAACTCCTCCTGGTTGGTGGTCTCCCGCTCCCGCCGCTCGAACAGCTCCACGCTCTCCTCGACGGTGCGCTCCACCAGCTCCCGCCGGGTGTGCGACTCGATCAGCTCCACGGTGCCGCCCGGGCTGAGCCAGATGTGCTGTACCGGCGGGCCGAGGAAGGTGTCGAACTCGAAGAAGTACTGCCGGAAGAGGTGCACCAGGCCGACGGGAGAGAGGCTGACCCGGTTGAGCGCCTCGCCCCGGGACAGGTACTCCAGTGGGTCCAGCATCTGCTGCAGCCCTCGGTACTGGTCGATTTTGACCAGGTTGTCGGTCGGCGGGGTGAACAGGTCGGCCAGCGTCGGGATGAGGTTCTGCTCGGCCAGGTGGTTCAGCAGCCCGGCGACCATGGACTCCTTGGCGCCGATCTTCTGCAGCAGTGCCTGGCGGTCCTGGGCGCTCGGCGGGGGCTTCAGCGCGTCCACCCGCTTGAACAGTTCGGGCACCACCTTGGTGGTCAGCAGGTTGTCCAGGTTCTGCCGGGACAGCAGCGGCAGCCAGGTGGCCGGGTCGCGCGGGTTCCTGTCCTTGATCGCCTCGGCGATCAGATCCGCCAGGGTGGAGGCGATCACCGGGCTGTACGGTCTGTTGACCAGGGCGGTGCCGGTCTTCAGGTCAACGGTCTCCGGGCTGCCGAGCGTCGCCGACGGACTGTCTTCGGCGGCGTCGCCGAGCGGTGCCGCGTGCACGCTGACGCCGGGTGGGACGTAGGCCGACTGCGGGGCCACCGTCTGGGACACGGCGGCCAGTACGGCGTCGTCGGCCCGGCGCAGTCCCTCGAGGAACCGCGCGACCGTGCGTTGGGAGCGCCAGCCCAGCAGCGGCTGGATCAGCCCGAAGGATTCGCCGGCGTACGGCAGGGTGTACTTGAACTTCTGCAGGTTGGGCAGGCGGGACGGTCGTTCGGCCATGGGCGGTTCCCCCTTCGCCGGCGACAAGCGCCGAGTCACATGCGCCATCGCGCACCAGTGACCAGAGTAGGAAGCGCACGGATCGGAACGAACTCCCCAAAAGTGGGGATTGCGCCGGGGCTTTGGTTGCGTTGTTGTGCCACATCGCGGCGGCCATCGCGAGGATGCGCTGAGCGACGCGAATCGCGACTCCGGCGCAGCTGTGGCCGCCGTGGTCTTCGAGGTCGAGCTGACCTTTGAGGGTGTCGTTCACCGACTCGATCAGTCGCCGCACCTTCTTGAGCATCGGTTCGCCGTAGTGGGCCTTCTCGTCCTTGCGGGACGGCCGCAGGAGCGTGATGCCATGCTCCCCCAGCAGCGTCTCGAAGGCTCGTCCGGCGAAGCCCTTGTCACTGATCAGCAGGATGCCATCGTGCTCGGCGACCACGTCTGCCTCGACTTCGAGCATCGAGGCCAGCACCTCGCGCTCGCCAATCTTCGGATCGGCCAAAGCCCACAGGATCGGCATCCCGGACGGAGTGCACACCAAATACAGCTTCAGCCCCCAGTAGAACCGCGAGTGGCTGGCGCAGCACCCATAGCCCGCCCATCCGGCCAGGTCCGAGCGTTTCACCGTTGGCCGCGACATCCCGCAGGGCACCGGGGTGGAGTCCACGATCCAGCAGTCGTCCAGCCAGAAATCGCTCGACTTCGCCAGCATCCGGATGACCCGCTTGACCAGTCCGAGCGCGGACCGCAGCCGCTTGTTGTAGCCGGACTACTGAGGGAGGTACGGGAACATCCCGGTGAGGTGCTTGCCGGCGTAGCGCAGCCAGTGCGTCTCGGACGTGAAGCCGAGCAGCGACTGGGCGAGCGCGAGGCACACAAGCTCGGAGCCGGTCAACACCGAGGCCCTGCCCAGCCGTCGTGGGCTCGCCAGCTCGTCGTCGATCTTCATGTACAGGGCGGTCAGAAGGGTCTCGATGTCGTTCGTCACACAACGATCAACGAGACCCTTCTCCTTTGCGCCCGCAAGACTTCGGACCTACTCGTCCAGCCCTACCAACCGACGCGGGGAGGGGCCGCTCAGCATTCGTTACGGCGCGGGAGCGGCCCCCGCTCACAACCGGCGGGTGAACTCCTGGCGGTCGGCGAAGTTCTCGTAGCCTGCCCGTTCGAAAGCCATGATCATGGCGGTGTTGGCCGCGTCGCAGTCGCCGCGGATCTCCTCGGCGCCCACTTCGACCAGCAGCCGCGTGCCGCGGGCCACCACCGCCGTCGCGTAGCCGTTGCCGCGGCAGGCGGGAGACACAGCCACCAGGCCGATCACCGCGGTCGAGGCGTTTCGGGCGGGGAGGCTGAGGGCAGCCGGCGTGCCGTCCGGAGCGTAGCCGAGTTCCCACCACGAGGGCTCGTACGAGAACTCCTCCATGTCACCGAAGAGGCTCTCCGCCGCACGCCGGGCGCCATGCCGGGCGACCCTGGCAGCGAGTTGGGCGTCGGCGCTGGTCGGCAGCGCCTCGGCGAGGAGAGCGATGAACGGTTCACGGCCCAGACTGGGCAGGGAACGCCAGGTCAATCGGTCATCATGCGAAGTGAGTTCTACCCCGGAGCGGCGGCGGAAGCGGCGACCGTCACGGGCCCGCTCGAAGCCCGCCAGACGGAGAAGCTCGGCGCGCCGTTCCGGCTCCGCCTGGTACTGCGGCGGCTGCGTCGGCGAGTCGATGACGTGCTCCAGCTCCGTGGCGCCGAGCGAGTCGGCCAGGGCGACGGCCTCGGCCAGCAGCGCCTGGCCGGCGGCCAGGCCGGGTTCGTCCCACGGTGTCTCAAGGAGCACCAGGGCCATCGGGACGTCGTTCCCGGGGAGGGTCCATAGCGCGGTGGCCGCGGTGAGCCGACCGGCCTCGTCATCCGCGACCAGGCACCACTCCGGCCGGGTGCACTTCATGGCAAGTAAGTCGGTGAGGTAGGCGGCCGTCCCGGCATTGCGCTCGGGCTGGTCGGAGTGCTGGACGAGGGCAGGTAGTTCGTCTGGGCGCGCTCTACGTATAGGCATGTACTGGGATCGTCCTGTCTCTCGATGACGTAGCTGGCTTTGCATGAAATCGCCACCCAGTGGCACCGGCAGGCCTAGCTGTTCCTGCCCTTGTCAGACCGACCATCAGACCCGGGCCTACGGACTGGATACCGTCGGCCTCCTGCCGCAGCGATGGATCCCACGGCCGATCGGCGGTGGTCGTGGCCTGGCGCAGGGCGGTGCGGCGTAGGCATCTCATTCCACCGGGTAGCGCACCACCAACACCCCCTCCACATCCCTCCCCACCGCCTCGTACTGATGCGGTACATCCGCCGCCCACCGGGCGTGGCCGCCCGGGCCCACCTCGAACGGGGCGGAGGCAGGACCAACCCGCGCCGTGCCGCTGAAGACCAGCAAGTGCTCCTCCGTGCCCGGCACATGAGCGGCCGAGCGCTGCACTGCGCCGCTCTGAATGCGGATGCGATACACCTCCGACAGCGCAGCCGCGTCCTGCACACGGTCCGTCAGCACCGCATGCACCGCCGCGCCCTGCACCGGGGCGGGGCCGACGACCGTGCTCAGCGGCGCCTCGAGGGCCGTGGTCAGCGCGTACAGCGTCTCCAGGGTCGGATTGCGCCGGCCGGTCTCCAGTTCCGAGAGCGTGCCCTTGCCGACGCCGGAGCGGCGGGCCAGTTCCGACAGCGACAGGCCACCGTCCTGGCGCAGACGGCGCAGCCGCTCGCCCACCTCCTGGGCCAGGTCCATAGCTCTCCGTCCCTACCGCGCCGGTGATGCATTGTCGTGACGCGACTAGCGTTCCATAAACAGAACGTTCTGTAAACGGAACGATCGTGGCGATGCACACGCACCGCGGCTCAGGCGGGGTTCGGACTTACTCGTCTAGGCGTTGAGCGCGGCGAGCAGCTCCGCCCGGCCGGTGACGCCGAGTTTGCGGTAGACGGACTTCAGGTGATCGTGGACCGTGTGCAGTGACACCTCGAGGTGTCGCGCGATCTGTTTGGCGGCCGCCCCGTCCAGCAGGTGCTCGATCACCTGCCGCTCCCGGGCGGTGATTCCGTACCAGACGCCGAGCGAGCCCAGCAGCTGGCGGGGCGGCACGGCCCGCACGAGTACGGCCACCGCGCCGCCCGGGTCCAGAAGCTGCCCTTCCGTGGAGATCCACCGGCCGAACCGGGCCGCAGGACCGTGCATCACCGGCGCCGGGGCGGCAGGGTGCCGCAGGAGCCGCCGCGTCTGCGCGGCCATGCCGGCGACCAGTGCGTCCACCCAGCTGGCGGGATGCTGCTCGCGCAGTCGCTCCGCCCACCACGCGGCCATCGGTGTGGCGCCGGTGACGTTTCCGTCCGCGTCCACGACGAACACCCCCGGCGCCATGTCCGGCGCGACCGGCCGCACCGGTCCGCTGCGCACGTACTGCCGCAACGCCGAGATCAACACGGGTGCCAGCGCCAACACCCGCGTGGCATCGGTCCTGTCGAAGCCGCGACCGCCCGCCGAACGCAGCAGGGCGAGCGAACCCCATACGCCGTGCGCGTCCCGCAGAAGCACCCGCAGCTCACCGCCGACCCCGTGAGCGTCGAACAACTGCCGCGTCAGCCGATCCCGCCGGCCGTGGCCGGTGCCCACCAGACCGGCCGGCATCGATTGCCGCATCAGGTCCGCGGGCAGGCACGGGTCGTTTCCGGCCAGGTAACTCCGCATGAACTCCCGGCCGAATTCGTCCTCGAAGTTGTGCCAGAAGCTGAACAGAGTGTGCCCGGCGCCGTCCGGGTTATTGCCCATCAATCGCAACGCGTCGTGCGCCACGACCGGGCGAACAGCCAAAGACACGGCCTCGGCCAGTTCCAGCGAGCTCAGCGATTCTCCTGCCAACGCGGGTAATCCGCGCAACAACCGCCCCTCGAGATCCACTCACTCACCGTTGCCCACCCCTATCGCCAAGGCAACGAAATTCACGGGATCCACCCTTCGCGTTCGAGGAAAGCGGTACGCCACTGCCCCTCGTGAGACCGCTGAATTACGTATTCACCACGCAGCCTCAGCCGGAATTCAGGGGGCAGTGGTTTCCCTTCGATGCGGCGTCTATCGCAGCCTGGCGGTCAACCGGTACCGGCCGGAGGGCAGTCGGTAGGAGGACACCCCTTCCGTGCGGCCGAGGAAGCGCACGCCGTCCACGCGGGCCAACGGAGTTCGTCCCTCGCGCACGGAGTCGTCCGAGGCGGACGGAAGGCGCAGCGTCGCCTCGCTGTTCGCGGGCACGGCTGCTTCGTACAGCAGGGTCCTGCCGGCGTCGTCGACCGTCCACTCGCTGCGGATCTCGCCGTACGGCGACTCGTGCGCGCCCGACACCCGCGTGATCCGGCCCGTGGGATCCATGTGGGGTTGCAACAGGAAGTGCTTGAAGCCGGGGTGGTCCGGGTCCCGGGCGATACCCGCCATGTACGCGTACATCCACTCCGTGATCGCGCCGTAGGCGTAGTGGTTGAAGGAGTTCATGCTCACCGGGCCGAACCCGTCCTCCCGGGAGTAGGAGTTCCAGCGCTCCCAGACGGTGGTGGCACCGTTCTTCACCGAGAACAGCCAGGACGGCAGCGCGTCCTGGTGGAGCAGCTTGTACGCCAGGTCCGCACGGCCCTCGTCGGTGAGGACCGGGGCGAGGACGTTGACGCCGAGGAAGCCGACGGACAGGGTGTTCTCGGCGTACCTGACCCGGCTGCTGTCGGGGTGCGCCGCCTTGTAGGCCGCGTCGTTGCCGATGTTGTCCGCCAGCAGCCCGACGAGAGCGCGGCGCTGTGCCTCGGTCTCGTAGAAGCCTAGCTTGAGGACCCACAGCAGCGCCGTCTGGCTGTTGTCCTCCGTCTTCTGGTTCGGGTCGGCGCCGGGTTCGATCGGAGAGGCGTCGCCGAGGCTGGACTTGACGGTGACCCGGCCGCCCTCGGTCCCGAGGTACTTGGTGACGAACGCCTGCCTGATGCGACCGAAGAGTTCTTTGTACGCGTCTGCTTCCGACGGCCGGTCGATCGCGAGGGCCATCTGCGCCATCAACCGCGCGACGTAGCCGTAGTAGACGTCGCTCATGAGCTGGGCGCTGGTCTTCTGCGGCGCCAGCCAGTCACCGGTGAGGGATCCCTGTCCGGCGTAGGTGTCACCGGTCTGCTGCCGGATCCAGTCCAGGTAACGGACCATCGTCGGCCAGTTGTCCCCGACGATGGTGACGTCGCCGGTCATCTGCCACACGGTCCACGGCAGGATGACACCGCAGTCCGCCCAACCGCTGCCTCCGCCAGGGAAGTTGTACCGCCCACCGGGAGCGACCCCGGTGAACTGCGTCTTGTCCTCGCCGTAGACGGTCTGGGAGTCGACGACGGTGTCCTGGAAGTGGCTGAGGAAGGCGGCCGCGTCCGTGTTGTACAGGCCTGTCGTGGCGAAGATCTGGGTGTCACCGGTCCAGCCGAGGCGTTCGTCGCGTTGCGGACAGTCGGTGGGCACCCACAGGTAGTTGCCGCGCTGGCCCCAACGGATGTTGCTCGCCAGCTGGTTGATGTCGGGATCGTTGGTGGTGACGCTGCCGGTCTCACGGATCGCGGACGTGGCGACCTTTCCGGTCAGGCCGGTGATCGTGACGGTGTCCGTCGCCGTGACGGACACATAGCGGAAGCCGTAGAAGGTCAGGGAGTCCTGGTGGGTCTCGCCGTGCCGGTCACCCTTGAGGATGTACGTGCTGGTGGCCTTGGCACTGCGGAGGTTGGCCCGGTACACCGAGCCCTCGGGTCCGTCCGCGCCGGCGCTGTCGTCGTTGAGTATCTCGCCGAACCTGAACTCGACCTGGGCTCCCGCCGATCCGCGCAGGGTGTAGCGGGCCACGCCGACCATGTTCTGGCCGAGGTCGAAGACGGCGGTCTCGCCGCTGCCGATCGTGACCGCGGCGGAAGCCGCCCTGGCGGGGTCGGTCACGGTCCGGTCCGGGTCCACGACGATACGGCCCCTGCCATGAGGGCTGCTGTCCTTGCCGGTCACTCCGGTGGCCACGGTGATGGACCGCGGCCGGCGGTCCCAGCGGGGCATCAGACGTGCCGACTCGACGGGATGGGCGAGCAGTCGCGCATCCGGGTACCTGGACTCGAAGGGGACCCGCTCCACGTCCGGCCATCCGGACTCGTCGAAGCCTGACGACGTCCAGCCCGGCAGTTCCTTGCGGGCGTCGTAGGTCTGGCCGTCGTAGATGTCGTCGGTCCGGTAGGGGCCCGTGTCGGTGGCCTTCCAGCCGTTGTCCGGCGCCGTGACGACGGACTGTGACGTACCGTCGGCGTACCGGATCAGAAGCTTGGCCTTGAGAGCCAGGCGGTTGCCGTCCTTCGCGTAGTACGTGCTGCCCTCGGAGACACGGCCGTTGTACCAGCCGTTGCCCAGGACGGCGGCCAGGGTCACCGTCCGCTCCCGCGCCACGAGGTCCGTGACGTCGTAGGTCATGTAGTTGACGCGTGCGTCGTAGTTCGTCCAGCCCGGGGGCAGCAGTTCGGTGGTGGTGCCGCCGTCCTGCGGAACGGTGACGTGGTGCCCGTTGACGTACGCGTCGTAGACCCCGAGGGCGGAGACGTAGAGCCTCGCCTCGCGGACCCTGGCCCGGCTGTCGCCCTGCGCGTCCAGGGGTACCTCGGCACGCAGCATCGGTGCGCCCGGTGAGTTGGGCGCCTTTCCCTTCATCCCGATCCACTGCGCACCGTCCCAGCCGGTGACGCCGTCGATGCTCATGAGGCCGGTCTCGAAGAAGGCCGCAGGGGCCGTGCCCACCGCACTGCCTTGTGCGTCCCAGACGGTGACGGTCCAGTGATAGCGGGTCGAGGGCCGTAGGGACCTGCCCGCGTAGCGCACGGCCACCGAGTCGGATGACCTGACACGACCGCTGTTCCAGACGTCAGCACGGCCAACGGTCAGCTTGTCCGGGGAACTCGCGACAAGGATCTGATAAGCGCCCTGGCTCCGCCCCCGGGCCGAGGACCGCATGCGCCACCCGAAGCGCGGTCGGCCGGCGTCCACGCCGAGAGGGCCGGTGCGGTGTTCGACGGTCAGCCCCGACACCGCGCCGCCCTCCGCGCGAGAGGACGCTGTCGCCGCCTCACTCGTACCGCCTCCCATGGCAACACTCCCTACCGACACGGCGCCGGCCGTCGCGGCGAGCACGGTTCGACGGCCCACTCCCCCAGCATGCGCATGAGGACGGGGTCCCTCCTCGGCACCACGATCGGCACCGTCCGCACTGTGCGTTTCATGGTTCACACCGTCTTCCTCTCGGCTTTCCGGTCGGTCTTCCGGCAATCGATCAGCGGTCGGCACGCGGGTCAGCTTCCGGCTTTGTAGTCGGCGTCCATTTCCTTGAGGAGCTTTCCGGGCGTGGACTGACCGCTGAAGATCTCCTGGAGACCGCTGAGCATGGTCTGCTGGACCTTGGCGTTGGGCCACAGTTGGTCCATGAACGGCACCGTGCGGTCCGCCTTGATGAACGTGGAGAGTTCGGTCAGGGACGGGTCGGCCTCAAAGCCGGTGTCGGGAAGTGAGGGCAGACCGCCTTGCTTCTTGACGAACAGGTTCATGCCCTGGGGCGACATCACGAAGTTCACGAACTTCAGCGCCAGGTCCTCGTTCTTGGTCTTGGCGTTCACTCCGTAGCCGGCACCGGCGGCAGCCGGTATCAGGGTCGCCGACGGGTCGTCGGTGGCCGGCAGCGCCTTGAAGGTGAAGGTGCCCTGCGGGTTCTTCCCCTTGAGGAGGGCGATCACCCAGTTGCCCTGGACGATGCCGAGCGTCTTGCCGGTGGCGGCGAGTTGCTGGCTGGCCTCGTAGTTGGTGCCCAGCGGGTTCTTCTGGAAGCAGCCCGTCTTCTCCATGGTCAGGTACTTGTCGAGGGCCGTGGTCCACGGCGACTTCGCGAAGGTGGCCTGACCGGCCTGCATCTTCTTGTCGAAGTCGCGGTCGCCGCCGTAGACGGTCGTGGCGACCAGCGCGTACAGGACGAGTTGGGTCACCCAGTTGTCCTGGTTGCCCAGTGCGAAAGCGGGAGTTCCCTTGGCTTTCGCGGCCCGGCAGAATGCCAGGAGCTTGGTCCAGGTGTCGGGCGGGGTGAGTCCGGCCTTGTCCAGGGCTTGCTGGTTGTAGACGGCGCCGATGCCGTTCTGCCCGAAGACCGCGGTGTAGGTCTTTCCCTTGTACTGAGCGACGGTTTTCATCGCGTCGGGCAGTTCGGCGGCCCACGGCTGGTCCGAGAGGTCACGCAAGTACCCCGGCTTGGCCAGGACATACGTGGCGCCCGGGTTGCCGTTGCCCGGCCAGACCGACATCACGTCGGGTGCGGTGCCCGAGGCGAGCTGGGTCCGGACCTGCTGCTGGTACTGGTCGGCTCCACTGGTGGTGTAGCGGACCTTGACGCCCGGGTTGGCCTTCTCGAACGCCTTGACGACATCCTCGACGGAGCCCTGGTCGACCGAAGCCAGCGTCAACGTCCTGGATCCGCCCTCGGAGCCGCCCGCCTTGGTGCCGCCGCTGCACGCGGCCAGGAGGGCGGTGGCTGTCACCGCGGCCAGCAGGACCGCTGGTGTGCGTGTCTTCATGATGTCTCCCTCGAAAGAAGCGGCCGCGGCCGTGCGTGAGTCATGGGCGTCGCGTGTCATCCCTTCAGCCCTCCCGCGAAGCCGTTGAGGATGCTGCGCTGCAGCAGGAAGTAGACGACCAGGACGGGCAGGATGCTGATCACCAGTGCGGCGAAGATGAGGTTCCAGTCGGTGACGTACTGGCCGACGAAGCCGGCGATCGCGACCGGCATGGTCTGCTGGGCGCTGCCGCTGAGGTACAGCAGCGGGGTGAAGAAGTCGTTCCACACGGCGACCGTGTTGAGCACCAGAGCCGTCACAGTGACGGGCTTGAGCATCGGCAGCACCACGTACCGGAAGCCCTGCCAAGGTGTGCAGCCGTCGATCAGCGCTGCGTCCTCGAAGTCGCGCGGCAGGGCGCGCAGAAAGCCGGTGTAGAGGAAGACGGTGAACGGCACCTGCAGACCGGAGTAGAAGAGGACCAGGGCCCACGGAGTGCCGAGCAGACCGAGGTCACGCATGGTCTGGTACAGCGGCAGCGAGGCGAGCTGGAAGGGCAGCACGAGGCCGAGAAGGACCAGCAGATGCGCTCCGCGTGACCAGCGTGCCGTCACGCGGGCCAGCGGATACGCGGCGAGGGACGCGACGGCCAGCACGATGACGACGCTGCACACCGTCACCAGCACGCTGTTGGCGAGCGCTCCGCCGAGCGCGCCCTGCTGCCAGGCCTGCGTGAAGTTGTCCAGGGTCGGCGAGGCGGTCGGCGCGATGGGCGAGGAGGTGTCCGACGGCGGCCGCAGTGCGAGGTTGACCAGGACGTACACCGGGAAGCCCACGAACAGAGCGACGGCGATCATCGCCAGTTCGAGGGCGAGAGTGCGGCGACGGTACCGGTTCATGACGCTGCCCTCTCGTTACGGGCCAGCCCGAGGTACTGCCCGGTGGACACGACCGCCACGATGATCGTCAGGACCACCGCGAGGGCGATGCTGTAGCCGAACTCGCCGAGCGTGAAGGCGTCCTTGTAGATCAGCGTGGAGATCGTGTCGGTCGCGTGCCCCGGTCCACCGCCGGTCAGCGCGTAGACCTGGTCGAAGAGTTTGATCCCGCCGATGATCGACAGCATCAGGTTGACGGTGAACGCCGGCGCCAGCAGCGGCCGGGTCACCGACCAGAAGCGCCGCGCGGGACCGGCGCCGTCCATCGCCGCGGCCTCGTGGATCTCCTTCGGTACCGCCTGCAGTCCGGCGAGGAAGATGACCATGGAGTAGCCCGCGTACTGCCACACGATCACCCCGACCACGGCCCACAGGGCGAGATTCGGGCTGCCCAGCCAGTCCTGCCGCCAGTCGTCCAGCCCCACAGCACCCAACAGACTGTTGACAGCCCCTTCCGGGCCGAGCAGGTTCCGCCACAGGTAGGCGGTCACGATCGGGGTGATCACGGCCGGGGCGAACAGGAACACCCTGAGCGCGTTGCGGGACTTGATGGCCGTGTTGACGCCGAGGGCCAGCACCAGCCCCAGCGCGTTCTGGAAGACCGTGATCGACACGGCGATGAGCAGGGTGTGCCAGATGGCCTGCCTGGCGTCGGCGTCGCTGACCATGTCGGCGAAGTTGTCGAGCCCGACGAAGGAGAAGTGAGGGTCGAGGCCGTCCCAGTCGGTGAAGGCGTAGTACACGCCGCGAGCGCTCGGCACCAGGACGACGAAGGCGAACAGCAGCAGGGCGGGCAGTGCGAACCACCAGGGCGGGGTGGTGCGGAGGCGGCGTGCCTTGGCCACCGGCGCCGTACGGGGAATCCGGTCGTGGTCCTCCGCAAGGCGCTCGTGCGGGGCGAGGGTCACAGGCGGACCTCTTCCTTGAAACGATTCAAACGGTGGCGCGGTCATGGCGTGGGCAGTGGCTCGGTCGTGGCGCGCCTGCGGCGCGCTTGTGGCGGGATCAGAGCTTGGTCGGCTCGCCACCGAGTGGCCAGCCTGTTTCTACGTCTCGGGGATCCGGTCCGGGGCCGGGTGCGGGCGCTCCGGCTTCTGTGCGTGGGCAGCTTGGGGAGCGTGGGTAACGTTTCCCAAAGGGTGCTGCCAGACCATAGAGAGCGTCCCGTGTGACGTCAAGATGCCGCGCACCCGCGCGACTGTCACGGCGACGACGCCTTCCTGGCCAGCGACGACTGATCCGGGGTGATGGGTCCTCGATACGGTGGCGCTCACTGAGCCGCGGCCACCTCCGTACACTCTGCGGTAACGTTCCCCAATTCGCCGGAGGGCACCCGGGATGGAACCGCCAGCACGTCCTCGCCGCGTCACGATCATCGACGTCGCGCGTCACGCCCAGGTGTCCACGACCACGGTTTCCAAGGTGCTGCGCAACGCCTACGGAGCCAGCCCCGAGATGCGCGCGAAGGTGCGCCGGGCGATCGACGAGCTGGGCTACCGACCGCTTGCTGCCGCTCGGGGCCTGCGCGGCCAGACCTACACCATCGGCGTGATGCTGCCCGACATCCGCAACCCCTTCTTCCCCGAGATCCTCGACGGGATCACCGACCGGCTCGCGGACACCGACTACCAGGTCTTCCTGGGCCCGGGGTGCAACGGCGAGAAGGAGGAGGCGCGCGTCACGGAGGCCATGATCGACCGCGGGATGGACGGCCTCGTCCTGATCGCGCCGATCTCACCGCGCGACCACCTCGAGCACATCGCCTCCGTCGTACCGACCGTGGTCGTCGGCCGTCACGGGCACTCCCCGGTGTACGACACCGTGACGGACGACGACGTGACAGGCGCCGCCCTGATCGTCGGTCACCTCGCCGACCTCGGGCACCGCCGGATCGCCCACATCGAGCACCACGAGAGCGACCCGACGCGCATCGCGGAAATGCCCAACGCGCTGCGCGCGGACGGCTATCGGCGTGCCATGCGGTCCCTCGGTCTCGCGGAGGAGATCGACGTCGTGTCCACCAGCTACACCCAACAGGGCGGGTACGAGGGCGCGAAGGAGCTGCTGGCGCGTCCACGCCTGCCCACGGCTGTCTTCGCCGGTGCGGACATCGTCGCGATGGGTGTGCTGGAGGCGTTCGCCGAAGCCGGGCTGTCCGTTCCCGGTGACATCTCGGTGGCCGGCTACGACAACACGACCTTCGCCGCCTTCGGTCCGATCTCCCTCACCAGTGTCGACCAGGCGGGCCACGAGATCGGCGGGAACGCCGCCCGCCTCCTCCTCGAACGGATCGCCGACCGCCAGAAGGCACCGGTACAGGTCAAGCTCTCCCCCACTCTGGTGCCGCGCCGGACCACCGCCATGATCAACTCGTCCTGACGGGTGGCGTGTTCGTGGTCGGGGCGTGGCCGGCCGCAGCAGAAAGTCGGCGCAGGGGGCTTGTGCGCCGTGCCGGGCCGTGCCGGGCCGTGCCGGGCCGTGCCGGGCCGGGGTGACGACAGCAGGCCCGGGCGCGGCGGGCACGGACGGGGCCGCGCCCTCACCGTTGGCGCCCGGGCCGTTGGCGCCCGGGCCGTTGGCGCCCGGGTCAGGGCTTGACGAGGACCTTGAGGGTCCTGCGGTCGGCCATGTCCTGGTAGCCGGCCGGGACACCGTCGAAGGTGGTGGTGGCGTCGAAGACCTTCCCCGGCTCGATGGCGCCGTCGAGGATGTCGGGCATCAGCTCCTCGATGTAGGCCCGGACCGGCGCCGGTCCGCCGGCCAGCCGGATGTTGTGGCGGAAGAGGCTGCCGAAGCCGATCGGGGCGTCCTCGTACTGCGGAACGCCGACGCGGCTGATGACACCGCCCGGGCGGACGATGCCGAGGGACTGCTCGTAGGCGGGCATGTTGCCGACGGCTTCGAGGACGACGTGCGTGCCGTGCCCACCGGTGAGCTCGCGGACCGCGGCGATGCCTTCTTCACCGCGGGCGGAGACGACGTCGGTGGCGCCGAACTCGCGGCCGAGGTCGGTGCGCGCCTGGTGGCGGCCCATGAGAATGATCTGTTCGGCGCCGAGGCGCTTGGCCGACAGCACCCCCAGCAGGCCGACGGCCCCGTCACCGATCACGGTGACGCTGGTGCCCTTGGTGACGCCGCCCGCCACGGCGGCGTGGTAGCCGGTGCCGAAGACGTCCGAGAGCGTGAGCAGGGACGGTATGAGCGCCGAGTCCGCCGCGACGGGGAGCTTGACGAGGGTGCCGTCGGCGAGCGGGACACGGACCGCTTCGGCCTGACCGCCCTCTTCCGGCTCACCGTCCCAGAAGTTGGCCTGCGGGTGGGCGCAGGAGGTGTGCAGGCCCTCCCGGCAGAACTCGCAGGTGTTGTCGGAGATCGCGAACGGAGCGACGACCAGGTCGCCCCTCTTGACGGTGGTCACCTCCGGGCCGGTGTCCTCGACGACGCCGATGAACTCGTGCCCCATCCGTGCCGGGCCGTCGGCCGGGGACATGGAGGCGTACGGCCACAGGTCGCTGCCGCAGATGCAGGAGGCGGTGATGCGGACCAGCGCGTCGGTGGGCTGCTTGATGACGGAGTCGGGGACGTTCTCGATCCGGACGTCGCCGGCGCCGTACAGGAGGGTTGCGCGCATGAGATGTTCTCCGGGGTGGTTGTTTCGGGCGTTTCAGGAGTTTCGGGTGTTTCGGGTGTTTCCGGTGGGCGGTTTGTCGCCCGGGCCCAGTACCCGGGCGTGGCCGCACCATGGGACCTACGTTCCTGTGGCATGCGTCTCTGTGGCATGCGTCTGTGGGTCAGGCGCGTCTGCGGGGCGAGTGTTCGTGCCCTCGCGGCGACGGCTTCGCCGGTGTCTAGACCGTGGACGGTGCCTGCCTGTGACTCCGGGTGCGGGCGATGGCGATAGTGGGGATCAGGGTCAGCGCGGCGATGACGGTGCCGACCATGGCGGGGCCCGTGGCTCCGAGGGTGGAGTCGAGGGCACGGCCGGCGGTCCAGGAGCCTGCCGCGGTGCCGAGGTTGAACGCCGAGACGGTGAGGGCGGACCCCAGCGTGGGCGCACGGCCCGCGAAGCGGACGGCCAGGGAGATCAGCACCGGGTTGGCGCCGAGCCCGAAGAGCCCGAGCAGGGCGACCAGCGCGGCCGTCGGCACGGCGTGGGCGGACAGCAGGCAGATCGCCAGCAGGATGACCGTGGTGGCCGCGGCGGCCATGATGATCGTCGCATACGGGCGGACGTCGCCGAGGCGTCCTCCGACCAGGAAGCCCGCGAGCGCGCCGGCACCGAATCCGGCCAGCACCAACGGCACGATCCCGGCGGCGAGATGGGCCCGGTCGGTCAGCAGCGGCGAGATGTAGGTGTAGGTGGACAGCACGCCGCCGGTCGTGGTCGCGCAGGCCGCCAGCGCCAGCCACAGGCGGGCCGGAGCGCAGAGCGGTCAGTTCGGACCGGATCGACACGGCCCGACGGCCCGTGCTGTCGTGCGGGACGTAGCGGGCGATCAGCCCCGTGGCGGCGGCGCCCAGGACCGCGAGTGCCCAGAACGGTCCCCGCCATCCCATGAGCTGTCCCGCGAAGGCGCCCAGCGGAACGCCCACGACGTTGGCGAGCATGGCGCCGGAGCCGACGACGCCCACCGCACGTGAGCTCGCGGCCGGGCCGGCGACGCGGGTGGCCACCACATTGGCGACCGCCCAGAAGGCACCGGTGGCCAACGCGGTCAAAAAGCGCGCCGCCAGCAACAGCGGGAAGCTGGAGCCGAGCGCGACGACGACATGTCCGGCCGCGAAGACGGCCAGCGCGAGCACCAGCGTCAACCGCGCCTGAAGCCGCAGCGTGAGCATCGCCATCAGTGGCGCGCCGACGATCATGCCGACCGCGAAGACCGTGATCAACAGTCCCGCCTGGGCGACGCTCACATGGACGTCGCCCGCGATCTCCGGCAGCAGTCCCGCCACCACGAACTCCGTCGTGCCCATCAGGAACGTACCCAGGGCCAGCACATGGATGACGAACGGAAGCCGGGCGGACGAGCGCGCGCGTTCTTCGACGCGCACGTCGCCAGGGGTGTGCAGGACTCCTCCTCGTGTACTCATTCCTTCTTCTCCAGCGGGGGTGTGATCGAGCTGTCGACCCCACGACACCGTCTTCGCGACAGGAGGAGAAGGTCGCGTTTATAGGGGGTATAAGCTCAACCTCCCTCCGCGGCTGCCGACGTCTACCGTTGAGGGCATGGACCGACCCGACAACCGCGCCGACATCCGGGACTTCCTCGCCAGCCGCCGCGCCAAGATCACCCCGGAGCAGGCCGGACTGCCCACCAGCGGCCGGCGCCGGGTTCCGGGACTACGGCGCGAGGAGGTCGCCGTCCTCGCCGGCGTGAGCACCGAGTGGTACACGCGGCTGGAGAAGGGCCACATCAGCGGTGTGTCGGAAGACGTTCTCGACGCGGTGGCGCAAGCGCTGCGCCTGGACGAGGACGAGCGCACCTACCTGTTCGACCTGGCCCGGGCAGCGCGGCCGACCGGCCGCGCGCCTGCACGCCGCAAGGACGTCGAGATTCCGCCCCGTGTCCAGTGGCTCCTCGACTCCATGACGCTGTCCTCGGCGTTCGTGCGCAACGGCCGTATGGACATCGTCGCCGGCAACCCACTGGCCCGCGCCCTGCACGCCCCGATGTTCGAAAGCGACACCACCGACAAGCACGGCCGCCCCAACATCGCCCGTTTCATCTTCCTCGATCCGGGCGCCCAGAGCTTCTACGTCGACTGGGACCATGCCACCGTCACCACCGCCGCGCTGCTGCGCGCCGAGGCCGGGCGCGAGCCCCACGACCGGGCCCTGCGTGAACTCATCGGCGAACTGTCCACGCTCAGCCCCGAGTTCCGCACCCAGTGGGCCGCGCACGACGTCCGCATCCGCCACGACGGCATCAAGCGGCTTCGCCATCCCGAAATCGGCGACCTGGAGCTGACCTACCAGTCCCTGGACCTGCCCCTGTCCCACCGCACGGTGCACAACCTGACCATCTACACCGCGGAACCGGGAACCTCGCACGAAGACCGGCTCAGGCTCCTCGCCAGCTGGACAGCGACCCCGTCCCCGGCGGCAGAGCCCACCAACGACCCTCGCTGAGCGGCCGCTGCCCGCCGGTGCCGGCAGCTCGGACGGGCAACCCGCATCGGGGGGCCACGCCAGTGAACTGGGCGACTGCCTCAGGCTTCGAGCGGTTCGTAGTCGAACCAGTCGAAGTGAACGGAGCCGGCTGAGGCGAACATGCCGAGAACCCGGCCCGTGAAGCCGCCGGCGACCTCCGTGGAGAGGTACCGGCCGTCGAGCGAGGCGAGTTCGACGAAGGTGCCGTCCGGTTCCTCGATGCCGATCGAGAGGGTGTCGGGGCCGGTGCGCGGGTCGGTCGCCCCCTGTGCCGCAGCCACCTCGACGCGGAGAACCACAGGTCCGGGCGGAGTGGCCCGAGAAGCCACGACGGTGCTCAACGGGCCGATACGGGCACGCACTCGCACCTCGCCGGACACTGCCTCGATGTCGTAGTGGTGCTGCTCGTCGAGGCGGACAGCCAGGCCGCCCTCTCCGTCCGTCACGTCGACCAGGGCTCGCGCCCGGCAGGACGGATGCTGCTGCCTCCGGCCGACGAACGTCACGTCGGTGTCGTCGAGCGATCCGCCGCGGGCACGCAGGGTGAGCCAGCCGGGCCGTTCCTTCGTGGTGCAGTCCTCCGGGGGACGTCGGCGCAGCGAGATCCAGTACGGGGCCAACTCGCTCAAGTCGAAGTCGTCCCGGCCCGATACGGCTGGGTTCGGCTGTAGCGGCCATGGAGGCGCGGGCATGACGGGCGCCAGTTCGCCGACGACGGGCCAGCCGTCGACCCAGTCGACCGGCGCCAGGAACGTCTCCCGGCCGAGTACGTGCCAACCGGGGGTCCCGCCGCGTGGCCGTACGCCGAGCAGCACCATCCACCACGAACCGTCGGGTGCCTGGACCAGGTCCGCGTGGCCGGTGTTCTGGATGGGGTGGTCGGTGCCTCGGTGGGTCAGGATCGGGTTGGCCGGGCAGGGCTCGAACGGGCCGGTGGGCGTGCGCCCGCGTGCGATCGCGACGCCGTGACACCGCTCGGTGCCGCCCTCGGCGATCAGCAGGTACCAGTAGTCGCCGATCCGGTACAGGTGCGGTGCCTCGGGGGCCTTGGCTCCGGGCGTGCCGGACCAGAGCCGTCGTGGCGGGCCGAACGTCTGCCCGGTGTGCGGATCGATGCGGACCTGTCCCACGCCGGCGACGGTGCACCAGCAGTTGCCGTCGTCGTCCCACGCGAGATCCGGGTCGATGCCGTGGACCTCCGGCAGCCGGATGGGTTCCGACCAGGGGCCTGCCGGGTCGGTGGCCGTGAACAGCAGATTGCCGTCGCCGCTCACGTTGGTGACGATGAGCCAGAACCGGCCGCCATGGTGTCGCAGTGTGGGCGCGTAGATCCCGCCGGAGGAGGGCGCGTCAGGCGACAGGCGCAGTTGGCTCGGCCGGTCCAGCGCGTTTCCGATCTGGGTCCAGTGCACCAGGTCCCGGCTGTGGAGGATGGGCACGCCGGGGAAGTACTCGAAACTGGAACACGCCACGTAGTAGTCGTCGCCCACTCGGCAGATACTCGGATCCGGGTAGAAGCCGGGGATCACCGGGTTGTTGATGGTGGCACCCGTGGGGGGCATGCTCGACACCCTGATCGAGTCCTTTCGCTGGTTCGCTGCTTTCGCAGGTCAACGGACGGGTGGAGTCGTACGACCACGAGCCTGCGGCCGGTCGCGAAACTTTCGCTCTGAAAACATGAAGAGTTTCCAGGACAGGAGGCTAGCGACGGCCCCGCCGGTGGTCAATGCCACGCGGGCCCCATGGGGCGGGTCGAACCGGCGTCAGCTCTTCAACGGAGCCGTGCTCCCCCGGACCGTCAGCGTCGTCGCGATCTCCAGCCCCACCTGGGGCGCCTGTTCGCCGCGGCCGAGGGTGAGCGCCAGTTCGGTCGCCGCGACCGCCATCTCGGTCAGGGGCTGGTGGACGGTGGTCAGGGGCGGGTCCACCCAGGCCACGACCGGCAGATCGTCGAAACCGACGACGCTCAGGTCGTCGGGGATGCGCAGGCCCGCCTCGCGCGCGGCCTGGTAGACCCCGAGTGCCTGCAGGTCATTGGCCGCGAAGACGGCCGTCGGACGTTCGGGCAGGGCCAGCAGGGAACGCGCCGCGGTGCAGCCGTCCTCACGGGTGAGGCCTGCGTGCACGACGAGTTCGGGGTCGGTCGGCAGGCGCGCGGCCCGCATCGCGGAGCGGTATCCGTCCAGCCGGGCGGCGCAGCACAGCTGGTCCTGCGGCCCGCTGATCATGGCGATGCGGCGGTGTCCCAGCTCGGTGAGGTGCCGGGTCGCGGCGCGGCCGCCCGACCAGTTCGTGGCGCCCACGAACGGGACGTCGTCCGGCAGCTCCGTGATCGGGTCGAAGACGACGAACGGGATGCCCTTCGCCTTCAGCTGTTCCCGCTCGGCCTCGGAGAGCTGGGCCACGGAGAGCACGCACTTCGGACGCCGCGAGACGGTGTCGTCCCAGCTCGGCGTGGAGTCGTGCAGGCCGAACTGCGACACCATGAGGCCTGCGCCGTGCCGGCGCGCCACTTGCTCCACGCCCCGGATGATCTCCACCGCCCACATGTCCCTGAGCTCACGGAACACGAGCTCCACGACGTTGTTCCGGCTCGTTCCGGCCGGCTTGCGGTAGCGGTACCTGTTGACCAGTTCCTCGACCCGGGCGCGTGTGTCCGCGGAAACCCCGGACTTGCCGTTGATCACCTTGGACACGGTCGGGACCGACACGCCCGCCGACTCGGCGATGTACGCGATGGTGACCGGCCTGGACGCGTCGCCCTGCTCGCGTTCCTCGTCCGCCGGTCCGTCAGCTGCGTGGTCCGCCAAGGTCGCCTTCCCGATCATCGAACCGCCCGCCCACCGGCAGCGGGGAGCGAAAGCTGGTTGAGCAAGGTCGCGTGGTCGCGCCGCGGCATTCTCTCATCTCTTGCCGACGAACCTGTGGCCTCGAGCACCTCCTCATGTTAACTTCTCCGCCGCCACACAGAGAAAGTTTCCATCACTCCCTGGGTTCACGGTCACAGAGACCGGCCCACATGTTGCAGCGTCTGGCATGACCCCAACGGGTCTGCACCCCCCACAAACGGAAGGTGCACATGACAACGAGGAGACTGGCAAGCTTCCTTCGCCGACGGCGCGGGCCGTCACGGCCCGCGCCCAGACAGGCGGGACACCAGCGGGCGAACGCCCAGCTCCCGCGGGTGCCCGCCACCCCCCCCGCCGCCCCCCCCCCCCC